>CAXNIF010000055.1:0-8525 GCA_964202345.1 Cypionkella sp. | reverse complement strand
CCACCCACGGGCGGTAGCCCCTGTCAAAATCCAACAAAGAACAGCGGGCCGCAGGAAACTTGCGCCTGCCGCGGCACGGACAAAAACCAAATCGACGGTCTGGCCATAAATCTGCGCGGTAGAATGCCCTGGATCGCCAAGGGCAAACCCCGTCCCCTGTTCTTCCCCTTGTCATCGCCCCCTTGTCATCCCCCTTGACCCTGCCCCCGACCCCTGCCACTTTAGCGCGAAAAATTTGAGGGCCACATGACCACAGTTCTTATTTTAATGCCCACGGGCGGCCATATTGATACGCCTTGTGTTCACGCGCTGCTGGGGCTGACGCAGGCGCTGCTTAAGCGGAATATTCCCTTTGCTTTGCGCACCTATGAATGGTCAGATTTGGTGATTTCTCGCAATTATTTGATGTCAGTTTTCTTGGCCAAAACCCAGTTCAGCCATGCGCTGCTGCTGGACAGTGACATGAGTTTTGAACCTGACCTTTTCTTCAAGCTGCTGGATTTCGACGCCGAATTCACCGTCGCCCCCTACCCCCAGCGCCGTATGCCTTGGGCTGCGTTCCGCGCCGCGATCGAGCGCGAGGCCGTGAAACCCGAAGATCAGCGCGCCTCTACCGCCGCGCTGATGGCCGAAACCATGCGCTACAATATCCCGGGCGTGTTTGAACCCGGAGAGCCGTGGCCAATGCTGCGCCGCGATGGGTTTCGCAAAGTGCCGGGGGCTGGCACGGGGTTCATGCTGCTGAAGCGTTCGGTTCCCGAAAAAATGGTGGCCTCTGGTATCGCCGTGCCTGTGCCAGACTTTAACGGCCCCGGCTATCCCGATGCCGATTTCCACGACTTCTTTAGCCATTTGCGCGGGCGCGGCGGGGCGGTGATGCACGGCGAGGATACCAGTTTCTGCCGCCGCTGGATTTCGGGCTGCGACGGCGAGATTTGGTGCTATGAGGCCGCGAAAATCACCCATCACGGCAATCTGGCCTATCCGGGGGATTATCGCTTCGCCGAAAAGCCCTAAACGGCCGCCTCTACCGCCGCGACAATATCGCCCACAACTTCCGCGAGCAGCCCCGCGTCTTCGCATTCCGCCATCACGCGGATCAGGGGTTCGGTGCCCGATTTGCGGATCAGAATGCGGCCCTTGCCCGCAATCCGCGCCTCATTGGCGGCGATCACGGCCTGAACTGCCGCCGCCTCTAGCGGCTTTTTCCCCGCCGCAAAGCGCACGTTTTTCAGCATCTGCGGCACGGTGTCAAACTGGCGCACCAGCGTGCTGGCCGCCGCCCCCGTGCGGGCAATCTCGGCCAGAAACTGCAAGCCCGCAATCAGCCCGTCCCCGGTGGTCGCATAATCGGTCATCACAATATGGCCCGATTGCTCGCCGCCCAGATTAAACCCGCCCTTGCGCATCGCCTCGACGACATAGCGATCGCCCACATTCGTGCGCAGCAAATCAATGTTCAGCCCGCGCAAATGCCGCTCTAACCCAAGGTTGGACATGACAGTGGCAACCAAAGTTTGCCCCCGCAGCCGCCCATCCGCCGCCCAAGCCGCCGCCATCAGCGCCATGATTTGATCACCGTCGGCCACTGCGCCCGTCTCGTCCAAAATCATCACGCGGTCGGCGTCGCCATCGAGTGAAATCCCCACATGCGCGCCATGCGCCACCACCGCCTCGGCGGCGGTTTGGGTATGGGTGGAACCGCAGCGGTCGTTGATGTTGCGCCCGTTCGGGGCAACCCCCACGGGGATCACTTCCGCACCCAATTCCCACAGCACCAGCGGGGCCGCCTTATAGGCCGCGCCATTGGCGCAATCGATCACGACCTTCAGCCCGTCCAGCCGCAGCCCGCTGGGGAAGGTGGTTTTGGCATATTCCACATAGCGGCCCATGGCATCGTCGATCCGTTTGGCGCGGCCAATATCCGACGCTTCGGCCAGGGCGATCTCGCCCGCGACCATGGCGGAAATTTCGGCCTCGGCCTCGTCGGACAGTTTAAATCCGTCAGGGCCGAAAAACTTGATCCCATTGTCATCGGCAGGGTTATGCGAGGCCGAAATCATCACCCCCACGTCGGCCCGCATGGAACGGGTCAAAAAACCAACTGCGGGGGTTGGCACCGGGCCCAGCAGCAGCACGTTCATGCCCGTAGAGGTGAGCCCCGCCGTCAGCGCGTTTTCCAACATATAGCCCGACAGGCGCGTGTCCTTGCCAATCACCACGCGGTGCGCCCCAAAGCCCGCGCGGCGAAAATACCGCCCCGCCGCCGCGCCCAGTTTCAGCGCCATTTCCGCCGTCATCGGATATTGGTTGGCCCGCCCGCGCACGCCATCCGTGCCAAAGAGTTTACCGCTCATTGTTCCTGTCCCATTGTTGAGGCCGCCCATAGCGCCAGCGCTTGGCGTGTTTCGTCCACGTCATGCACGCGGATCATCTGCACCCCCTGCGCCGCCCCTGCAAGCGCCACGGCGATACTGCCGGGCATCCGCCGCGCGGCATCGTCTTGGCGGGCAATCGTGCCGATAAAGCGCTTGCGCGAGGCACCCAGCAAAACAGGCAGGCCCAAATTGTGAAACAAAGACAACCGCGCGAGCAAGCATAAGTTATGCGCCAAAGTCTTGCCAAAACCAATGCCAGGATCGATGGCGATTTGCGCGCGCGCAATGCCCGCGGCCAAGGCCTCATCGACACGCGCAGCCAGGGCGTCATACACGTCCAGCAGCACATCGTCATACTGGGGATCGTCTTGCATGGTGGCGGGGGTCTTGATCGAATGCATCAAAACCACGGGGCACTGCGCGGCAGCGGCAGTCTGCGCCATGGCGGGGTCGTATTGCAGCGCCGTGACATCGTTCAAAATACTGGCCCCCGCCGCAAAGGCCGCTTGCGCCACAGCCGATTTGCGGGTGTCAATGGAAATGGGCAAATCCAGCCCCCCCGCGCGCAGCGCCGCAATCACGGGGGCAGTGCGGGCGATTTCCTGCTCTGGTGCGACATCTGCCGCGCCTGGGCGCGTGCTTTCACCGCCGATGTCGATGATATCCGCCCCCGCCGCCATACGCCGCGCCTGCATCAAGGCGGCCCCCGCGTCCAAAAACAGCCCACCATCGGAAAAACTATCGGGCGTGATGTTCAAAATGCCCATCACGCGCGGGCGATCAAGGCTGAGGCCCGCAAAGTTTGGCCTTGGGCCAGACAGGCGCAAGGCATCTTCTGCGCCCAGCTCGGTCGCGGCAATGATCTGGGAGGGCGCTGCGCGGCTGATGACCTCGATGCGGTCAAACCAGCCTTGCCCACCCGCAAGCGGCAAGGCCCCTTTCGGGCGGGCGGGGTCAAAACAGGGAATGGGGCGAAGATAGTCCATAGGCCTTGGTAGTATAGGCGCGCGCGCCTGCGCAAGAGCGCGCGTTTCACGCGGCTGAAACAACTGTTACATGACTGCCTTTTGGCAAGGGCCCAGCACCGAAAACAACCAGCCGCGTGGCCGAGATTTGCTCGGCCAGCCATAGCGCCATTTGCAGCGGCGCGCGGCTATGGGGGCCGTCTACCGCGTCCAAAACCAGCTTAGAGGGCGCCCAAACAATCATTTGACCGCGTTTCATCGCCCAATCGATTTCGGTGCGTGTCGAAACAACAACGCAGCGCGGATCGCGTGCAGCCAGCGCCCAAGCGTTTTGCTCGATCGCCAAAAGATCGACGCGTCGCTGCGTGGGGCCATGGCCTGTTTGGGCGCGGGGAAAGTCGGGCAGGCCCACTGTCAAAATCACGGGCAGGCCATGCGATTGCAATGCGTCCAGCCGTTGCGACAGATCGGGCGCCCCAATATAGGCATTGTCCAAGAAGGCCACCAAAGGATGAAGCGCGGATTCCGCGCCATCATGTCCCACCACCTTGATCGCCACCTCTGCCCGCGAGCGCACAATTTCGACTCCCAGCTTATAGGGGCCAATATCCAGCTTTTCGATACGCACAAAGACCCGCATGGCGGCGGGTTCGGTCAAAATGCTGGCCGCCAAGCGTTCGGCCAGTGTTTCCAAAAGATTTAACCGCTCGGCGGCCAGTTCAGCGGCAATCGCTTCGGTAAGCCGATCATAAGAGAGAATGCGATCCACATCATCGTTCAGGGGTTGCGGCGCGGGGCGCACTTCGACAACGATATTGAACATCACCCTTTGCCGATGGCCGCGCTCTTGTTGAAAGGCGCCGATATCAACATCCACAATATAATCGCGCAAGGAGATACGGTCGCGCGGATCGGCGCTGGCCGACGCCTCGCTGCGCGCGATGGGATGGGCAAATGCCAGCGAAATATCTGTGCTCATCGGGTGACGTCCCACGCTATGCGCCCATCAGTTGCGGCAGGCACGGGCCAAATACATAAGGGGCAGGCTAATGCCTACCCCTTACCAGTTTGTGCCAAATTCAGACCATTGCCGCAAGAGCTGCGACATAGATTGTTTATTGGCGGTAAAAAACATGTTTCCCGATGCTGGCGGTCTGTTCAAACACGCGCGACCAGCGGGGATTCACGGCCTTGGTGTGAAAATGCGTGGCCCCTTGGGTAATGTCGCGCGGCGCGCCTTGCATCATCACCGCAGCAATTCGCGCTGCCATTTCTTTGGCCTGGGCCTCATGCATCACTTCGGGCTTGCCGTCGCAATTATACGAGAATTGGCAGATATTGCGCGCCGATTGGCTGACAACGCCGCAAATGGTTTTGGGATAGTCTGGGTTGTCAACACGGTTCAAAATCACCTCGGCCACGGCGAATTGACCTTTGATATCCTCGCCGCGCGCTTCAAAATAAAGTGCTTGTTTCATGCATTGAAATTCAGCATCAGCTTGCAGATTTTTGGGAACGGGCGGCTGGGACATCAGCCATTCCGCCGTGTAGGCAACGCCCGCCTTGTTCTGGCCACCAAAGCGTTTTGTCGCCGCTTGAGGCCCCGTCGCAAGGGCTGCGATTTCTGCGCTAGACAGCGCATCACGCGTTGATTTTTCGGCCCCCATCAGCGCCCCAAGAGAGGCGCTAAACTCGGCCGAGGGATCGTTAGAGGTGCTGATCATAACGTCAGCAAAGGAGGCCCCAGTTTGAACCGACAGCGCAAGTGCTGCTGCCATCCAGATTAGGTGCTGTTTCATCAAGGGTATATCCCAATTGTTTCATCGCCCCATGCAAGGTTGCCCCCATGACGCCGCTATCGGTTACTCTGATAAAGGTTAACAAACCACTTGCGGGCCGGCGCACACCCAAAATGATGAAAATTTAGGCGGATTTTCGCCAAAACAAATTGGCAAAACTTCGCCCAATTAGATTAAGTCTTTGGAATATATCGCATTGTCGAAAAGTCGCCCTTGTCCAGCAAAGTCAGTTGCGCCGAAGCCAAACGCGCCAATGGCACCCGATAAGGCGAGCAAGACACGTAATCAAACCCTGCTTTTCGGCAAAAATCTATCGATTCGGGGTTGCCGCCATGCTCACCGCAAAGCGAGACAGTCAAATCGGGCCGCGTTGCACGCCCGCGCGCCGTGCCGATATGCAGCAATTCGCCCACGCCATCCATATCCAGAATGTGAAACGGATCTTCTGGGAAAACACCCTGTTGCACATAAGTATTCATAAACCGCCCCGCGTCATCGCGCGACAAACCATAGGTCATTTGCGTCAAGTCATTGGTTCCAAATGACAAAAATGCGGCATGCTGGGCGATATCCCCCGCGCGTAAGGCCGCGCGCGGGGTCTCGACCATCACGCCCAAGCGAAAATCGAAATCAACGCCCGATTTGCTGCGCACTTTTGCTGCGACGGCGTCGATATGCGATTTGACCAATTCCACTTCGCGCCGCGCCGAAACCAGCGGAATCATGATTTCTGGCACCACAGGGGTGCCTTTGCGGGCCAGGTCCACGGCAGCCTCGAAAATGGCTTGGGCTTGCATGGCATAAATTTCGGGCAGCACCACGCCCAGACGCACTCCGCGCATGCCCAGCATGGGGTTAAACTCCGCCAAAGCCTCGGCGCGGCGGGTGATGTCAGAAAGGGGCTTGTCCAGCGCCTCGGCAAGTTCACGCAAACCTTCGCGCGATTGGGGCAAAAACTCGTGCAGGGGCGGGTCAAACAAGCGGATGCACACGGGCAACCCCGCCATGATTTCAAAAAGCTGGACAAAATCGGCGCGCTGCATCGGCAAAAGCCGCGCCAGCGCCGCCGCCCGATCTGTCGATGTATCGGCAAAGATCATCTCGCGCATCACGATCAGACGGTCTTGGTCAAAGAACATATGCTCGGTGCGGCAAAGGCCAATGCCTTGGGCCTGAAACTTGCGGGCAGTGGCGGCGTCGGTGGGGGTATCGGCATTGGCGCGCACCCCGATGTCGCGAAACGCATCGGCCCAAGTCAGCAGTTTTTGAAAGGAATCATCCAGCGCCGGGGCCAACATATCAGCCGCGCCGGCCAGCACCTCGCCCGTGGTGCCGTCTACAGTCACGATATCGCCCTCGTGCAAGTTGCGCCCATCTGCCACAATCCGCCGCTCTTTGGCATCAACGCGCAAAGATGCCCCAACCACACAAGGCAGGCCCAGACCACGCGCAATCACCGCCGCATGGCTGGTCACGCCGCCGCGTTCCGTGACGATGGCCGCGGCAGAATGCATGCCGCGAATGTCTTCGGGTTCGGTCTCGCGGCGCACCAAAATGCAAGGTTCACCCCGCGCCAAGCTGGCTTGGGCCGCCTGAGAGGAAAAGACAATGCGCCCGACCGCCGCCCCTGGGCTGGCCGCAATGCCCTTGGCCACAACATCGCGCGGGCTGCGCAAATCGACCTGCGGGTGCAAAAGTTCCGATAGGGCGCGCGGCTCGACTCGCAGCACCGCCTCTTCGGGAAGGATGATACCATCTTCGGCCAAAGCCACCGCGATCTTTAGCCCGGCCCGCGAGGAGCGCTGCGTTTTCACCGCATCCAACACCGCAAGTTTGCCATCTTCAATGGTGAATTCAATGGCCATCTCTTCGCGCATCTTGGCCCGCCCCATATCGCCATGGCGCAACAGCTCGGCAAAAATATCGGGCGCGATGTCTTGTAACGAGGGGCCGCGATCGTCGTGGGTCAAATACAGCGCAGCCTCGCCAGATTTGACATCAAAGCGCTGGCTTTGGCTGGCAAAGCGGCCGGTGATTTGCCGCAAGCCCGTGACCGGATCAATGAATTGAACAACGCCCGATCCCGAAATGCCTTGCCCAATGCCTTGGGCCATTTGCTGCACCACAAGCCCCAAAGGCGCATCGGTCGGTGCGCCTTTGGCCGCGCGCAAAAGGCGGGCTGTTGTCCCCTCCCACGCGCGGGCCATAGACCGCAAAACCTCGGACAATTGCTGCTTGGCCGTTTCAGGAAAAGGCAAATCCATTTCCCGCTCGTATTGCTGCAAAGCCGCCGCCACAGATTCAGCGCTGGGGACAGCGTGGGAAAACATATCGGGGTCCAGACGGGCGACATGCGTGGCATAGCTTTGGATAAAGCGCAGATATAGCGCATCGGCGGCGCCCTGCCCATGGGTTTGGATCAAGGCGCGGTGGCGCGCGGCATTCATACCGATATTCAGCACCGTGGCAGGCCCGCCCCAATCGGGGTTCACCGGGCTGCAGCGCACCGACACCAGCGGCTCTGGCCCAAAATGCGCCAGAACGGCGGCAACATCCACCATTTGCCCTGCGGCGATTGCGCGGATGGCGGCGGCAGGCAGGGCAATGGATTTGGGCACGGGCATATCTATGCGGATCATGCGCTGCAAACATTTCGCCCGCCACCCATGGGCGGCGGTTAAGATGGGGGCAGTGGGCGTGATTTCGGCAAATTCGGGCAAGGGCGGCACTTTCTGCGAAGTAGTGATACACGAAAACGATTTCGCAGATGCAGCATACACATGGGGGCTTGCGCGGCGCAAGTGTTAAGGGCGGGGGTTTCACACCCCCGCCGATGCTGTGCCACGGCACAGCATCTTCCCCCGTGGGATATTTGGAAAGAGAAGAAGCCCTTAGCCGTCGAGTTTTGAGAAATCGGCCACGCCCGCACAAAGACTGCGGATACGGTGCAAAAGGTTCAGGCGGTTGCGGCGCAAAATCTCTTTATCGGCATTGACCTGAACATCGGTGAAAAAGGCGTCGATGGGCGCGCGCAGGGCGGCCATGGCGGTCATGGCGGCGGCGAAATCTTCCGCTGCCATCGCGGGGGTGATTTTGGCCTGTGCGGTGTCCAGCGCGGCAAAGAGGGCGCGCTCGCTGTCGGTTTCGGCAAATTTGACATCCGCACCAAAGGAATATTCCACGCCATCCTTGGCCTCGGCTTGCGAGAGGATATTCGCCGCGCGCTTGGCCCCTTGCAGCAAGTTCGCACCATCGCCCGTGTTGAGGAAGCTTGCCAGCGCTTCGGCGCGTTTGACCAATAGGGTGAGGTCATCATTGTTCGGCATGGCCAAGCACGCCTCGATGATATCGGGGCGGATGCCTTGGTCTTTGAGGAAGACTTT
>CAXNIF010000054.1:0-8589 GCA_964202345.1 Cypionkella sp. | reverse complement strand
GCGGCGATGCCCTTTGTTTTCAATGGGCTTAAAATTGCAACAACGCTGGCCTTAATCGGCGCGATTGTTGCTGAATTTTTCGGCAGCCCCACAGTGGGCATGGGATTTCGCATCACGGCAGAGGTCGGGCGGCTTGGCCTTGACATGGTTTGGGCCGAGATTGCGGTGGCGGCATTGGCGGGGTCGGCCTTTTACGGCGTGGTCGCGTTGATCGAGGCGCGGGTGACGTTTTGGCACCCAAGCCAACGAAAGTAAACAACGGGCAAAAGCCCACAACACGGAGGCACTGATCATGAAAAAACTAACAATCGCAGCCATGACGGCGGCGTTGTCTTTGGGGGCGATATCTGGCGCTGCGCAAGCGGCAGATGATGTCACGCTGCAACTGAAATGGGTGACGCAAGCGCAGTTTGCGGGCTATTATGTGGCCGCTGCCAAAGGCTTCTATGAGGAAGAAGGGCTGAATGTCACCATCCTTCCGGGCGGGCCAGATGTGGCGCCAACGCAGGTGATCGCCGGCGGCGGCGCGGATGTGGTGATTGACTGGATGCCATCGGCCTTGGCCGCGCGCGAAAAGGGTCTGGCTTTGGTCAATATCGCCCAGCCGTTCAAATCTTCGGGCATGATGCTGACCTGCCTAAAGGAATCGGGCGTGGCCAGCCCTGCTGATTTCAAAGGCAAGACCTTGGGCGTGTGGTTTGGCGGCAATGAATATCCCTTCTTGAACTGGATGAACAAGCTGGGTCTAAAAACTGACGGCACGGATGTGACGGTGCTCAAGCAAGGCTTTAACGTAGATCCTTTGTTGCAAAAGCAAGCGGCCTGCGTGTCCACGATGACCTATAACGAATATTGGCAGGTGATTGATGCCGGGATCAAACCCGAAGATCTTGTCACCTTCAAATATGAAGATGAGGGCGTGGCCACGCTGGAAGACGGCCTTTATGTGATGGAAGCCAATTTGGCCGACCCCGCCTTTGAAGACAAGATGACGCGGTTTGTGCGCGCCTCTATGAAGGGCTGGAAATACGCCGAAGCGAATGTGGACGAGGCTGCGCAAATCGTCATCGATAACGATGCCACGGGCGCGCAAACGATTGAACATCAAACCCACATGATGGGCGAGATTGCCAAGCTGACCGCAGGCAGCAATGGGGCCTTGGTCGAAGACGACTATAAGCGCACTGTGGCGGCTTTGATGTCGGGCGGCTCTGATCCTGTCATCAGCGCAGAACCTGCGGGCGCATGGACGCATCAGATCACCGATAAAGCGTTGCAGTAATCAGCGCTTTACAAAAATGGCGCGTCCAAGGGCAACCTTGGGCGCGTTTTTCATTGCCTATGCGCCCCTGTGTTGTAAAGATTTACAAAAGGAGGCACAGGATGGTGACGGCATTGTCAGGGTCAAAACTGCGCGCGCGGCGCATTGCGCTGGGGCTGCGGCAGGGTGATGTTGCACAAGCAGCGGGCCTGTCGGCCAGCTATTTGAATCTGATCGAACACAATCGCCGCCGTGTGCCGCAAGATGTTTTGAACCGTCTTGCTGCCGCCCTCAGCGATGGGCCCGAATCCTTTGCCGATGTTGGCAGAGCCTTGGCGCTGGATGATTTGCGCGCGGTGGCCTTGGCCTGGCCCGATGCCGAAATTGGCCGTTCCGAAGATTTTGCGCAGCGGTTTCCAGGCTGGGCAGAGGTGGTCTTGGCCATGCATCAACGCGCCTTGGCGCAAGAGGCGGCGATTGCGGCAGTGAATGATCGCATGTCGCATGATCCGCATCTTTCCGCCAGTTTGCACGAAGTCCTGTCTGCTGTGTCCTCTGTGCGCTCAACGGCAGAGATTTTGGTTGAAAATGAACAGCTTGACCCAGAATGGCAGGCACGTTTTTTGCGCAATTTGGATCAGGATTCGGCCCGCCTTGCCAAGGGTGCCGAGGCCTTGGTGCGCTATTTGGAAACGGGCGGCCAGATCGAAGCCCAAGGCATTGCCGCCCCGCAAGAAGAGGTCGAGGCTTGGGCGCTGGCGCTAGATTGGCAAATTGCCCATGCCGAACTGGCCGCGACAATGTCCGCCCCCGCCCGCGAGATGGCGCGCGCGCTGCAAGATGATCTGCGGGCCGATTTGGCGGCCTTGCCCGATGCCGCCTATCAAGAGGCTTTCGCCCGCCATGGGCCCGACCCGCTGGCTATTGCCCAAAGCTGCGGCGCGCCGGTTTTTTCGGCCTTTCGCCGATTGGCCTTTGATCCCAGTTTGGGCGCGGGGCTGGTGATGTGCGATGCATCTGGCACCTTGGTGCTGCGCCGTGCCGTGTCGGGGTTTTCCCTGCCGCGATTTGGCGCAGCTTGCCCGCTTTGGCCGCTATTTTCCGCGCTGGCGCGGCCGATGCAGGCCATTGAAACCTATGCCGAATTTGGCGAACCTGGCCCTGCGGCCCCGCGATTTTTGCTGCGGGCCTTTGGACAAGCGCAGTATCCTTTTGGCTATGCAGGGCCAGAGTTGCGCCGCGCCGTGATGTTGATTTTGCCCGACAGCGCCGCGCGGGCCACCCCGCCAATTTTGGGTTTGGGGGCGACATGTCGAACCTGCCTGCGTGCGCAGTGCCCCGCGCGGCGCGAGCCATCAATTCTGGCCAGCACAACCTCTCTTTGACAGGCCATGGATTTGCGTCAATACTGATGCTGTCCAACGAAAGGCCAGCGGCTGGGCATTTAGAAGAATGGGAGAGGTGGCATGAGCGCCCATGTTCTGCTGATCGAGGACGAACCGAACATTGCCGAAGCCATTCGCTTTTTGTTGCTGCGCGATGGATGGCAGGTCACGGTCTTGTCCACGGGGCAAGGCGCGATGCACGAAATTCAATCGCACGGCCCAGATTTGGTGATTTTGGATTTGATGCTGCCCGGGCAATCGGGGCTTGATATCTTGCGAGAGGTGCGTGCCAGTGCCAATTTTGCCACTTTGCCCGTTTTGATGCTGACAGCCAAAGGCCAAGACCGCGACCGTGAGGCCGCTCTTGCCGCTGGCGTATCGGATTTCATGACAAAACCCTTTGACAATGGTCAGATGCGCGCCGCCGTGCGGGCGCTGCTGGGGGGATAGATGCCTCAAAGACGCCAGCCTTTGTTTTTGGCACGCGCCAGTTATCGCAAGCGTCGGCTGCGCGATGGCGCGCGGCTGCTGCCTATTTTTGGCGCGCTTGTGCTGTGTATGCCTTTGTTTTGGCCCAGCACATCGGCGCAGATTGTGGCGCATTGGCTTTTTGTATTTGGGGCTTGGGCAGGGCTGATTGGGCTGGCCGGCGCTTTGTCGCGCGGATTGTCCGATGCCGATACATCTTCGCGTGAGCAAGGCGACATCTCGCCCGCCCTGCCACCGCGCGATGATCTGGACGAGCTTTAGCCCATGCCATTCAATATTCTTGTCTTGGCCTGTCTATTGTATGTGGCGCTGCTGTTTGTTCTGGCGGCTTGGGCCGAGGGCAAATCGGGGCGCGGTGGGGCTGGGATTTTGCGATCTCCCCTCATTTATCCGCTGTCTTTGTCGATTTATTGCACCGCATGGACATTTTACGGTGCGGTGGGGAATGCCGCGCGCTCTGGGCTGGAATTTATCACCATTTATCTGGGCCCTACACTGGTTTTTGTGGGCTGGTGGTGGGTTTTGCGCAAATTGGTGCGCATCGGCAGGGTGCAGCGCGTGACGTCGATTGCCGATTTGCTGTCTTCGCGTTTTGGCAAGTCGAACCTGTTGGGGATCTTGGTGACTTTGATCGCCGTAACTGCGGCCACGCCCTATATTGCCTTGCAATTGCAATCGGTGACCCAAAGCTTTGGCGTCTTTGCCAATCAAACCCCCGAAGTTTGGACATTGGAAGGGCGCGGCGGTGCGGCTGTTTGGGTGGCAGCGGGGCTGGCGCTTTTCACCATTCTTTTTGGCACGCGTAACCTGGCCTCGAACGAGCAGCACCATGGCATTGTCATTGCCATCGCCTTTGAGGCGGTGGTGAAACTGGCGGCATTGCTGGCAGTGGGGGTCTATGTGGTGTTTGTGCTGGGTGGCGGGCCAAGCGCCGTAGCCGCGCGCATTGCGGCGGTGGATTTGGACTCTTGGCAGCCAGATCCATCGCGCTGGACAGCGCTGATTTGCGTCTCGGCGGCGGCCATCATCACCTTGCCGCGCATGTTTCAGGTCATGGTGGTTGAAAACATCGACGAGACACATTTGGCCCGCGCCTCTTGGGCCTTTCCGGCCTATCTGTTTTTGATGAGCTTGTTCATTTTGCCCATCGCCGTGGTGGGGATGGAAAAACTGCCCAATGCCAACCCTGATATGCTGGTCTTGACCTTGCCCCTTACCCAAGGCCAAGGCGCGCTGGCGATGCTGGCGTTTTTGGGCGGCTTTTCATCTGCGACCTCTATGGTGATTGTCGAGACGATTGCCTTGGCCACCATGCTGTCAAACCATATTATCATGCCGCTGTGGATATGGGCGCGTCCGCGCGCGGCACTTAGGTCGGATTTGCGCGCTTGGGTGCTGCGGGCGCGGCGGCTGTCGATCATTGGCGTTTTGGCTTTGGGGCTTGGCTATTTTCATCTTTCGGGCGGTTCTGGGGCCTTGGCGGCGATTGGATTGATTGCCTTTGTCGGCATGGCGCAGGTTTTGCCTGCCGTTTTGGGGGGTATATTTTGGCGCGGGGCCAGCGGGGTAGGGGCGGTGATGGGCATGGTGGCGGGGCTGGTCATCTGGGCTTATACCTTGTTTTTGCCTTCCTTTGGCGTGGGGGCGGCACTGCCCGCTTTTGTCTTTGACGAGGGGCTGTTTGGCCTAAGCTGGCTGCGCCCGAATGCGCTATTTGGCAGTGAAGGCATGGACCCGCTGGTGCATTCGATTTTTTGGTCATGGGCGGTCAATATCACGCTGTTTTGCCTTGGTTCTTTGTTCACCTTTCCCGGACCGGTTGAACGGGTGCAAGGCGCGGCCTTTGTGAATGTCTTTGACGAGGAGCTTGCCGCCGAGCGTTTGGGCTGGGTGCAGGGCCAAGCAGAGCCAGAGGCTCTTTTGAACATGGCGCAGCGCATTATCGGCGAGGATTTTGCCATCTCGCTCTTTGAAGAAGCCGCCCGCAGCCAAGGCAAACAAGGCTATTTGCCCGATCTGACCCCCGACTTTTTGGCCAATCTTGAACGACGCATGGCCGGCAATGTCGGCGCGGCAACTGCTCATGCCATGATCAGCCAACTCTTTGGCCGCGCGATGGTCACGGTCGAAGATTTGATGGCGGTTGCATCTGAAACGGCGCAGATTTTGGAATATTCCACACGTTTAGAACACCAACAAGAAGAGGTCTCTCGCACCGCCCGCGCCCTGCGCGAAGCCAATGAAAAGCTGACAGCAATTTCCGTGCAAAAGGATGCTTTTTTGGGCCAAATCAGCCATGAATTGCGCACGCCCATGACCTCAATTCGCGCCTTTTCAGAAATCCTAACCGAGGATGGTCTGCCGGCTGAAAAAGTGGCCGAATTTGGCCGGGTCATTCATGCTGAAGCTGCGCGCCTGACCCGATTGCTGGATGATTTGCTGGATTTATCGGTGCTGGAAAATGGCACGGTTCAATTGACAATCGGCACCGCGCGCCTTGGCACTATGATCGACCGCGCCTTGGCCGCTGCCAGCCAAACGCGGGCAGAGCGCCATTTTGACATTCAGCGCGAGCCTTTCGATGAAGAGATTTACCTGCGCACCGACGAGGGGCGATTGGTGCAGGTTTTCATCAATTTGATCTCTAACGCGCGAAAATATTGCGAAGCAAATCACCCAAAGTTGCGCATTGCCGTGCGGCAAAAAGGCGCGCGGGTTGTCGTGGATTTCATTGATAATGGCGCAGGCATTCCCAAGGATCAGCAAGGGATAATTTTTGAAAAATTTGCCCGTTTATCCGATACGGCGGCGGTGGGCGGCGCGGGCCTTGGGCTTGCGATTTGCCGAGAGATCATGGCGACTTTGGGGGGCACTGTCACCTATTTGCCCGGGCAAAAAGGTGCGGCTTTTCGCGTGTCTATTCCGCTGCGTATCGGCCAATCCACCTAAGTTTTTCACCAAAATTTACCAAGTGGTAAGCAGTTTGCCCCATAAAGGTTGCAGCGCGATGCGCGGGCATTAGGGGCTAAAACGTGGCCGATGGGCAATCGATAGGGGCGCAAAAGGGGGTGCTGGGGCGCAAAATTGCGCTTGCCCGGGCCCGTTCGCTTGGCCTTGGGGGCGAAAACAGCAGCGATCAAATGGCCGAACCGCAAGATTTGGCCGGCGATTTGATGGATGTCCCAGCCCTTGATGGTGCGGCCCATGATGGTGCGGCCGCTTCTTCTGGTGATCCCCATGTGCGGGCGTGGCGTTTGGCCTTGGCGCGCGCCGCGCGCGATCAGTTGAAGATGAGCCTTGGCTTTGCCCAATTGACGCAGGCTCAGGTCAGCTTGAACGAGGTGCTGGAAACGCCCATGCAGCGCGCCTTAATTTTGATGCTGCAAGGGGCGGGCGATGGCATGGGGCTGATGATTATTTCTGGTCAAATGCTGGCGGCTATGGTCGAAATTCTAACCCTCACCCATTTGACACCAGAGCAACCCGATACCGCCGACCTGCGCAAGCCCACGCGCACCGATGCGGCGATGGCGGTGGAATTCGTGGATGCGGCCTTGTCGGGGTTTGAAGGGATTGTTTCGCAATCTGTCAATTCCAGCGCCGACAATTGGGCCCTTGGCTATCGCTATGCCGCATTTATCGAAGATCCGCGCCCCTTGCATCTGATGTTGGAGGAGGGGGATTATCATCTGCTTGCAGCCGAACTGGCGCTGGAAGATGGGGCGCGCAAGGGCAATATTTGGCTGGCCTTGCCCGCCATCACCTTGCCCACCCCTATCTTTGATTTTGGCGCGGATGACATGGTTCCTGATCCGCCCCATGCTGCGCTGGACGATAATTTTTCGGAAGATTTGGCCGCCCAACTGCAGGGGTTGCCTGTGACATTGAATGCCAGTTTGGCGCAAATCTCATTGCCGTTGCAGCGCTTGATGTCCTTGCAAGTCGGCGAGGTGTTTCCTTTGCCCTTCGCCAATCTTGACGTGATCATGGTTCAGGGCTTGGATACCCGCCCGATCGGGCGCGCGCGCCTTGGTCAGAACCGGGGGATGCGGGCGTTGCGGATCACGGATATTGGCGAAGACGGCGGCAAATGGCCGCGTCCGGCCCCAGCGCAAGGCCCAGCAAAAGTGGCTGAAAATCCTGCAATAGCCCATGCGACAAGCGCCGAATTGCCCCGAGCTGTTGCTGCCCAAGACTTGGCGGCCAATGAACCGCCAGCGCATGACGCATTGCCACAAGATATCACTCAGCCCCAAGCAATGGGCGCTTCAGCCACGGGCTAACCGTTTAGGGTTGCGCGCAGATGTTCCAGATTATACCCCGCCTTGGCGGCGGTGGAAATCAGCTCATCCGCGCTGCTGCGGCCCCGATGGGCCAAGGCCCATACGATAGACGATCTGTTGCCAGAGGCGCAATATGCCAAAACCGCGCCGCTGGCCCCAGCCAGTGCAGCCGCTTGCGTGCGCACGTTTTCTTCATGGATCGCGCCGCCCACCACAGGGTTTGCGTGAAAGTTTAGCCCTGCGGCCTGCGCAGCGGCCCGCATTTTTTCGCTGTGCAACTCGGGCGGGATTTCGCTATCGGGGCGGTTGTCAATGACATCTGTAAATCCCAATGCCTTGAGCCGCGGCAAATCTTCTAGGGCGATCTGCGGCGAGACGGCGTAGCTGGGGGTTAACTGGCGGATATCCATCATCTTCTCCGATTCCCGTGACATGATACGCGTCTTTTAGCGCGCAACATGGCTGCCGCCAATGCCTCATCTGCCGATGCGACAAATCATCACCTATCGGGATTTAAGCGGCGCTCGCTTACCTTGCGGGGCGGTATGTCGTGGATTTTGGCACCATCTTGCCGCCAACCCCTGCAAAAGGCTGCGCCGAAACAGGATTATTCCCCAAGCGGCCGAGCTTACAGCCAAATCGGGTTTGACCAGGCGCGTTTGCCAGCCGCATCGACGACCACGGCCCGCACCCAGGGCGAGTTGTTCAGACGCTCAAGCGGGACGCGCGCCACCGTCATCGAGGCACCATGCACCGCCTTTGCCCCCGTGCCGTGGCCCAGCGCCATCACGGAAACTGCTGCGCTGCAGGCGACTTCTAAATGATTGCCCTTGATCTGCACGTCGTGCAACTCTGGTCCTTGCGAGGCATAAAAATGTCCAGCCTTCAACGCCGCAAGCAGGGCTTCGGGCGTGTTTTCAGGAGCCTTGACCATCACCCAGCCACCAAAATGGTCGGGCTCAGAGAAATGGGCGTCATCTGTGGCGATCAAGGTAACGCGCCGCCCCTGTGTCAGCAACAAGTCGGCAATGGCGGCCCCATCGGCGCGATCACATCCCGCCCAGCAGCCATGATTGTAGATTTCGACGGCATGCGCCGCGGTGATACTGCTGGCATCTGCCAAAGTAAGCCCCGACCATTGCGGATGGGCAATGGCCACAAATGCCCCTGC
>CAXNIF010000053.1:0-8609 GCA_964202345.1 Cypionkella sp. | reverse complement strand
GGGGGTCAAGCTGTTTCAGCGCCATGCGCGCGGCTATACCCCCACCGAGGCAGGGCGCGATTTGCTGGCCGTGGCCCAAACCACCGCCGAACAATTCGCGGGGCTGACCAGCCGGATCAAGGGGCATGGCGGCACGATTTCGGGCGAGTTGGTGGTGACCTCTTTGGTGGAATTGTCGCAATTCATCACCCCCGCATTGGCCGTGTTTCAGGCGATGCATCCTGATGTTTCCATTCGGTTTTTGACCGGAGGGCGCTTGTTTCGGCTGGAATATGGCGAGGCCCATTTGGCCATTCGCGCCATGCGAAAAGGCGCGCAGCCCAGCCATCCTGACAATGTGGTGCAGCCCTTTGTGCAAACAAAGATGCGGCTGGTGGCGGCGCAATCCTATATAGACCGCTTTGGCATGCCCAGCGGCCCCGCCGATTTGGCGCAGCATCGCTTTGTCGGGCTGGATTTGGCCACGGCCCGCGCGCCCTTTAACGATTGGGTGGCCGATTTGGCCCCTTTGTCGCAAGTGATGTTCAAAGTCGAGGAATCCGCCGCCATGCGCGATGCCATTTTGGCGGGCGCAGGCATTGGTTTTGTGCCAGATTATGTGCTGGCCAACACCCCCGAATTGCACGAGGTTTTGCCCCCGCGCCCCGAATGGGCAACAGATTTCTTTTTGGTCACCCATGTCGATTTGCACCGCTCGGCCAAGGTTCAGGCCTTGTTGGCGCATTTGAAAACCAGTTCCAAAACCTGGGGCCTGGCGTGAAAGCATCATTTGCCAAACTGCCCAGCGCGGGTCAGGGGCATGTGGGGATGCTTGCCTTTTCGGCGCTGGTGGCGGGGTCGTTTTCGCTGGGGGCTATGGCGGCGCCTTTTGTCTCTCCGGCCGCGCTGACAGTGCTGCGCTTTGCTTTGGCGGGGGTTTTGGTGGGGTTGGTCGCCTATTTTTCCGTGGGCCTGCCGCGCACGGCGTGGCGCGCGCCCTGGCGTTATGCGATCATGGGCGCGTTGATGTCGGTTTATTTTGTGATGATGTTCTGGGGCTTGCAAACCGCACAGGCCGTGCCGATTGCCGCAGTTTTCACACTGACCCCCGTGATGGCAGCCGGCTTTGGCTGGCTGTTTTTGCGCCAGATCACCACGGCGCGTATGGGCCTCGCGCTGGCCATTGGCGCAGGGGGCGCGCTGTGGGTTATTTTTCGCGGCGATATCACTGCTTTGCTGCGCCTAGAAGTTGGCTTTGGCGAGGGGGTCTATTTCATCGGCTGCGTCGCGCATGCCGCCTATACGCCGTTGCTGCGCAAACTGAATCGCGGCGAGCCTGCCTTGGTGTCCACCTTTGGCATGATGGTGGCAGGGCTGGTGATTTTATGCCTTTGGGGCGGGCGCGAAGTGGTGCAAACCGACTGGTCCGCCCTGCCCGCCATTGTGTGGATTTGCCTGATCTATATCTCGGTGGCGGCATCGGCGGTCACCTTTGTTCTGATGCAGTTTTCTTCCATGCGCCTGCCCTCGGCCAAGGTGATGGCCTATACCTATCTGGTGCCATCTTGGGTGATTATGTGGGAGCTGGCCTTGGGCCACGCCGTGCCGCCATGGAACGTTCTGGGCGGGGTGGCGCTGACGGCGCTGGCGCTTGGACTGCTCTTGAAAGACGAAAGCTAAGCGCAGTCACGCGCGCCTAGCGCCGCAACATATCGCCCACCGTCACCCGCTGCGCCCCTTTGCGCGCCCGCTGCGCCAGCAACAGCTCGCCGCAGGCAATCGCATCTATCAGCCCGTCATGGGCGGTGTATCTGGGCAGGTTATAGGCGCGGCGAAGTTGCCCTAGGCGCAATTGGTCATTTTGGCGAGAGGCGGGAAACCAGCGGGTTTCCAACTGGAACGTGCAGATAAAGGGCGCAACAAAGGGCGCGCCATAGATGCGCTGGCAGGCGGCATCCAGAAAAGCCGCTTCGATTTGGGCGAAATGTGCCACCAAGACGCGCCCGGCCATCAGCGGCAGCACCCGCGCCAAAACAGCGGCCTCATCATCGGCAAAGGCAATAGCGTCATCGGTGATACGGTGCACGGCCACGGCCTCGCGGCGCAGGGCGGACTTGGGGCGGATACGCGCACGCAGGGCCGTGGATAAATCAATCTGCCAATCTGGCATCGCCACATAACCCAGTTCTAATATTGGATCGCTGGCCGCATTCAGCCCATCCGTTTCCAGATCAATCGCCGCCATCGGCGCCGTGGCTTGGCCCAAATCCACGGGCCCTGCTGCATAAAAATCTGCCAAAGGCCCGCGCGGCGCGGCGGCAGCGGCGGCGCGAAAACGGCGGGCATAGCGCCAAGGGGCATCAAAAATCATAGCGCGCTCATGACAATCCGCCCGCCATGGTGCGGCCCAGACTTTCCAGTTGCGCGCGAATGATCTTGAACGCATCGCGCAGATGTTCGCGGTCAAAGCGCGACAGGTTCTTTGGATCCAGCTTGTTGGAAGCGGGCAGCCCCGCCTTGATCTGCTGGCCTTGATGTCGAAAGCGCACATCGCGAATGAATTCAAAACAATCGCGCAGATCCGCCGCCCCGTCCTTGCTGATTGAACCAGCCTCGGCGGCTAGGCTGAGCCGCGTGTGGGTATTGGCCGCCCCAATCCCGCTGGCCAGCGCATGGGCGCGGGCAATATCGACAATGGGGGCAATCGCTTGGGTTTTCAGGTTCAGCACATCGCCTTCGACAGCATCATGTTGCAGCAAAAGATTGCGGAAAAACCCCAAAGGTATGCGGGTGCTGGCTGCAGAGCGGGCAATAAATGACTGGAAAATTTTGTTTTTCTGCGCTTGCGCGTAAACGTCACCGCGCAGCGTTTCCACCAAATCGGCCTGCCCCGCCACGGCGCGCATATCGAAAAAGATCGTGCTGTTCAAAATGGCGACAGGATCTGGCGCGGTGATCCATCGGTCAAAATCATCCCGCCACGCCGCCCATGTTTTGCGCTGAGCAGGGTTTGTCGCCATGATATTGCCAGGGCAATAGACATAGCCTGCCTCGTTCAGCCCATCGCAAAGCCGCTTGGCCAAAGCGGTGAAATATGGCTCATGTGCCGCTGCGTCATAGCCTTGCCCATAAACAAAGCCATTGTCCTGATCCGACCCCAGCGCCTGTTCGCTGCGCGCCAATGATCCAAAAGCAATCAGCGCATAGGGCACGGGTGCGGGGCCAAGTTCGGCCTCGGCCAGCGCCAAAATGCGGGCATGGGCCTGCTCGCCCACCGACGAGACAAAGCGGCCCACGTTGTCGGCATCCACGCCCGCCTCGATCAGGCCGGTGACAGCGCGCGGCAGGGCAGTGATGGCCTTGGCCACAGCGGCAGGGCTGGGGGCGCTGCGCACTTGCCCCGCAATTTGCAAGGTGTTCGACCCCATACGCGCCAGCAAATCGCTGGCCCCAATCACCCCAATAACCTCGCCCCCATCGACCACAGGCAGGTGATGGACATTCATGTCTTGCATCAACAGCAATGCCGACAAAATTGGCAAATCGGCGGAAATGGTTTTGGGGTCGGGCGTCATCACGGCGGTGACAAGATCAGTCAAATCACGCCCTGCCCCCAAAACACGGCGGCGCAAGTCTTTGTCGGTCAAAACGCCCAGCAATGCCGCCTGTTTTTCATCCCCTGAATAGATCAGCAAGGTTGATACATCCTCGCGCGTCATGATCTGCGCGGCTTGGGCGATGGTCTGGTGGATGCTTGCGCGCACCACAGACCGCGCGGGCAGCATATCGCGCACAAGCGCGAAAACAGAGGCCAGTTGCGCATCAGGCCCCAGCGATTTCAAATTCTCGACGGCCTCGCGCAAGCGTTGGCTTTCCTCGGCAATAAAGAATTGACCAAAGGCTGCGTTTTCTGCGCGCAGCGCCAAGAAAACATCTTTGGGCAGCAAATACAAAAGACAGTCCTCTAGCGCGATCACACGGTTTCGCGTGGGGGCGTTGTTGATCAGCGATGGATAACCAAAAACATCCCCCTCGCCCAGCCGCGCCTCAAGTTCGGTGCCACCCAATTGCAGCTCTACGGCGCCAGACCGGACAGTGGACAGCCAGCTATTTTCTACACCCACGTCAATAATCACTGCATTGCGGCGAAAATATTCGATACGAATAGACTTGATGACCCGCCCCAATTGCGGCTCGGTCAAGCGCGAAAAGGGCTCTTGCACGCCCAGAAAACTGTGAATTTCTGTTAGTTCCATGACCGATCACTCCCATGCGCCGCCGCATCCGAAGGGCGGCGAGCGGCAAAACCATGACGCAGATCAATTCTGCCCGCAAATCATGCGCGGCGCTAGGGCAAGCTTTGTGAAAAAAGTGTCAAGCGCCTGGCAATAGTGGCTGGGATTTTCCGCCGAGCCTTAAGAGCACTGGCACAATTGCTCTCCCGTTATGCAACTTACAGGGACAATCCCACCAAAATAGAATTTTCTGGGCAAGATGCATGAGTAGAATTCACATGAATACAAGCCGATAAACTAAGGTGCGGATCATCGCAATTTTGCGGCAAGCTGAAGGCGGCGCGCCAGAGGCTGCACTGTGTCGAGCGCGTCAGCGACGACAAGCCAATGCTTTTGAAATGGGCCGAAATTGCACGGCCACCTCTTAGGGCAACGGATCAATCAAACCAATCCGCGAAAAGCTTGTCCAACTTCCCCGCCCGGAAAGCCGACTCAAGCACGTTGTGCGCCGTGAACTCATTGCGCAGATCGGCTCGGGCGCTTGGAAGCAGATCAAAAATATGCCGCGCACTGTCCATGTCTCGCTGATTTCGGGCATGGGTCACCACGACCTGTGGCCGATCCACGGCAGGGGCCGCGGCAAGCTTGCCCAGTGCCTCGCCCAATTCTGTATGATCCAACGGGGACGGAGGGCTTGACGCGACTGCGCGATCCCAACGCAAGGTCATGCCAGTATAGATCGCGGCAAGGCCCCCGCCGCTGGTGCCCAGCGCTATGCGGCGCCCATAGCCGCCGCGGTCTGCAAAGCTGTCGAGCCATTTCGCAAGCTCTGAAATGCTGTCGCCTATTTCCGGCAGGCCCTGCGCGAACAGCCGATGCGCGGGGTCACGTAACAGCAGCAGGTCGAACCTTGCAGGATCGAGGTGCATCAGGAAGCGGTAGCTGGGAAGTTGCAACCGAAGCAGCTTACCGGTGAAGCCGACGATCAGCGTCTTGCCCGCAGTCGAATAGGCGGGTGCGCCATAAAAGATCGCCGATGATGTGACGTCCTTGCGTTGCCAAGCCATTGCAGCGCCGCCGCCCCCCGCAATCTCATCGGTCAAGGCAGCCATTTCCGTCTGAGCCCTGCGTTGGAGCAGAAAGCGTAACGGGAGCGCGAGAGGCAAGCCCACTTGGGCAGGATCGACACTGCTAAGCACCGACATAATTGTCGCAGGTGTTTCATACACCTTCAGCCCTTCAAAGGCGGAATCGACTTCCGCCCTATTGCGGGCCACTTTCAGCGCCTCGTCAAAGCCGTCGCTGCCCAAAAACTCTTCGCTGCCCACCACCGTGACATTGAGTGCACGCGCAGCCGACAGAGAAACGTCTTTCGTCTGCTCGGCCGACAAGGCGAACCCCGCGCCTGCCAAAAGCGCCGCGGCCTTGGCGACGGTGCGGGCCTCAGTGACCAGTTCGTCAGGAACCAAGCGGCCAAACGTCTCTTGTAGGGCGAGGAATATTCTAAGAGCTGAAAGCGAGTCGCCGCCGATGGCCACGAAATCCTGATGGATCCCGACCTTTGGCAGGGCCAGTTCGCGACCCCATAATTCGGCTAAGAACCGCTCTAGCGCGCTGCTGGGCGCGTCATCATCCGTTACGCTTTCTGCCACTTCTTCAGCATGTCTTGCCAATGCGAGACGGTCGATCTTGCCCACAGCGTTGCGTGGCAGCCTCGCCATGACCACGACTCGACCGGGCACCTTGTGGGCGGCAAGCACCCCCGCCACATGCATACGCAATTCCTCAGCCGTCGCGCCAGCCCCGTCCTTGAAGCTGACCGCAGCGGCGACATCTTCGCCTAATGTTGGGTGGGCCAGACCGAAGACCGCCGCCTCTTGCACTGCCGGATGACGGGAGAGCGCCTCTTCGACTTCGGGCGGCATGATTTTGTAGCCACCACGGTTGATCTGTTCCTTGGTGCGCCCAGTCAGAAACAGATGACCGTCCTCGTCTAGATAGCCGTTATCGCCTGTAAAGAACCACCCGTCACGAAAGGCTAGGCTGTTGGCCTCGGGGTTATCCTCGTAGCCAGCAAAAACGTTTTCGCCACGGATCGCAATTTCGCCCGCATCTCCGCAAGGCAGCACCTTCATCTCGGGGCCGAATACGCGCAATTCAGGGCCGCATGGCCGCCCAACCGAGCC
Source organism: Cypionkella sp. (assembly GCA_964202345.1). Classification (GTDB taxonomy): domain Bacteria; phylum Pseudomonadota; class Alphaproteobacteria; order Rhodobacterales; family Rhodobacteraceae; genus Cypionkella. The sequence goes on along the minus strand of CAXNIF010000053.1, from coordinate 2,209 downwards.
GGGCTTGTCAATAGCGGGTGGAAGCGCGGTCGAGGTGATCAGTGGACCCGCCTCAGTCATTCCAAGGGTGCGAACCACAGGCACGCCGAAAGTTTTAGTGATGCTGGCATGCAGCGCCGGGGTCAAGGCGGCGGCAACGCTTCGGATGAAACGCAGCGATGACCCGTTGGGCGCGATCTTATGGCGTTGAGCATGGACGACCAGTGCCCCCAAGGATGTGGGTACCCCTTGGAACCACGTAGGTCGCGCTAAATCGAGCATTTTGAAGAAGCCCACCGCGTCGAATCCAGACGTGATTATCAATGATCCACCTGACAGCAGCGGCGCAAGCAACAGGTCAACCAGCCCGCCGATATGGAACTGCTGCCACATGACAAGACATCGGTCCTGCGGGATCAGCCCCACCGAACGCACGACATCATTGGCAGAGCTGCAGACATTGCCATGGCTCAGCGGCACAATCTTGGGCACGCCCGTAGACCCCGATGTAAGGAGCACCATGGCGATGTCGTTTGGCTTCGGGGGCACCACCTTGGCCTGCGTTTCCACCCCGTCTAGCGTTCCTGCCTCCCCAAGGCGAAGAACGCGAATGCCCGTCCCCTCTGCCAGGGCTGCGGCTTCGTGGGACTCGCCAAGGGGGACAAGCAGAGCCGAAACCTGCATGAGTTGAAAGTAGCGGGCCAGTTCAGCAACGGTCAGTGCCGGGTTTAGGGGCGCGGCCTCGCCCACGATACTGGATGCGAGCAGCGCAACAGTCATGTTCACGCCGTTGGGCAGGATTATGGCGATACGCGGGCGCCGCGACGTTAGGGGAAGGACATGGGCAATCTGTCCAGCTAGGGTGCCTACCCTGTCCGCCAGGGCACGATAGGAAATTACGACGCCCCCTCCATCTGTCACTGCGCAGGCATCCGCCCTATCTTTGGCCTGTCCTGCAATGAGATCCGCGACGGTTTGGGGTAAATCGTTGCTCAAGGTTGGCTACTCCGAAAACTCAAATAGGATCACATGCCAGCGTGATCACAGGACATACTGGACATATAGTGTCTCGCAAAGGGCAGCAAGGCTGCAATTCCGCCGGGTATCAACTTGAACCGCGCTGGGTTTGTGCGCGCAAGATCGTCGGCTGGCGCGTCAGCACCTCCCCTCATGCCGGGCTCGTTCTGGATTCCCTTGAACAGACGGTCAATGAACTCTGACCGACAAAGGGCATGGGGCTCGTTTACCACAGCGACCGGGGCAGCCAAGGCGGATTCAACCGGTCGTCGCAACAGCCTTTGATAGGAGTTGTTGATGCCCACAGGAAGACGCAAATCGGAGAACTCGACGCGCCCTAAATTGTCCTCGCCAGGTAGACCGAAGGCTGCCCACCGAGAGCAACATGTTTTATTTTGGCGTTTGATCGCAGAAGGTATTTCCAGCGAAGAAGCTGCGGTTCAGGTTGGTGCCTCTGCGCCTGTTGGTGGCCGTTGGTTTAGAGAGGCTGGAGGTATGCCCCCTTCACAATATTCAAAGTCATCACCGCCTTTATCCGGGCGGTATCTATCGTTTTCTGAGCGAGAGGAGATTGCGTTATACCGCGCACAAGGAGTTGGCGTTTGTGTCATAGCTCGCAAAATTGGGCGGGCGGCATCTACGATATCTAGGGAGTTGCGCCGCAATTCTGCTACGCGCAGTGGCGGGTTCGAGTACCGTGCGACGACAGCGCAATGGCATGCAAACCGAGCGGCAAAACGTCCCAAGAAGACAAAGCTGGCTCAGAACTCTGCTTTGCGCCAGTATGTTGAAGACCGGCTATCAGGTGATGTGACCGGACCAGATGGCGACATTGCATCTGGCCCCGATGTTGTTTGGACCAAACGCCGATCTGTGCGGCGCCAACACCGACGCTGGGCAACAGCTTGGTCGCCTGAACAGATCGCAAGACGTCTACCGCTCGATTATCCGGAAGATCCGACGATGCGTATCAGCCCTGAGACTATATATCAGGCTTTGTTCATTCAGGGGCGTGGTGCGCTGCGCCGTGAACTCGTCGCTTGCTTGCGCTCCGGGCGGGCCCTGCGTGTACCTCGAGCGCGGCGAAAGGGCAAAGGGCGGCCATTTGTCTATGACGAGATCATGATTAGCGAGCGCCCCGCCGAGGTTGAGGATCGTGCCGTTCCGGGGCACTGGGAGGGCGATTTGATCCTTGGCCTGAAAAGCTCAGCTA
>CAXNIF010000052.1:0-8626 GCA_964202345.1 Cypionkella sp. | reverse complement strand
AAGCCGCTGCCCCGCGCGATGGCGGGTGTGCCAAAGCCCATTTTGACTCCGCTTCAGGTGCGCGAGCGCGCCACCCGCCGCAAGATTGCCGCCTTGGGGTATAACGAATGTGTGACCTATAGCTTTATTGATGAAGCCGCCGCCCAGATGTTTGGCGGCGGAACAGACATGCTGCGCGTCGATAACCCCATTTCTTCGGAAATGACCCATCTGCGCCCCGATCTTTTGCCCAGTCTTTTGCGCGCCGCCGCCCGCAACCAAGCGCGCGGTTTCGCCGATATGGCCCTGTTCGAAGTGGGGCAGGTGTTTACAGGCGGCGAGCCGGGCGATCAGCATTTGCAAGCCACAGGGTTGCTGGTAGGGGCAAGCGCTCCGCGCGATCCTTATGGCAGTCGCCGCCCCGTTGATACCTTTGACGCCAAGGCGGATGTCGAGGCGCTGCTGGCCGCGCTTGGTGCGCCCGCGCGGGTGCAAATCTCGCGCAAATCGGGACCATGGTGGCATCCAGGGCGCGCGGGGGTGATTGGCCTTGGCCCCACGCAAATCGCCACCTTTGGCGAGGTGCATCCGCGCGTTTTGGCCGAATTGGGCGTCAAAGGCCCTGCCGTGGCCTTTACGGTGCTGCTGGCCAATATCCCTTTTCCAAAGGTGAAAACACCCGCCAAGCCCGCGCTGCATTTGTCTGATCTGCAGGCTGTGGAGCGCGACTTTGCCTTTGTGGTGGAGGCGCAGGTAGATTCTTTGCTTGCCATCAATGCCGCCTTGGGCGCGGATAAAGATTTGATCGAGGCAGTGCGCCTATTTGATCAATTCACGGGTGAAAAAGCCGAAGCGCAAATGGGCGCCGGGCGCAAATCTATCGCGCTGGCGGTGCGATTGCAGCCGCGCGAGAAAACCCTGACAGACGCGGATATCGAGGCTGTTTCGGCCAAGATTATCGACAAGGTGACCAAAGCCACAGGCGGTAGTCTGCGGGCCTAAGATAGGGGGCTATTTGGCCCCCAGCTTTGCCTTTAGCTTGGCCCAGATGGATTGCGCGCCCGATGCTGCCCCTTCGGCGCGGTGTTCCACGCCGTCCCATGCCTCTTGCACTTCGGCGACAAGGGGTTCGACGCGGCGGGCCACAAAGCGCTGCCATTTTGCCCGCAAGTATAGGCCCAGCGCCGCCATGGCGGCCAAAAGCACGATATTGAAATAGGGGATGATCAGCGCATCTGGGCTCGATACGGCGCGCAATTTCACGGCATTGGGGAAAATCGATAAAATCTCGCTGCGCCAGCCATAGTGCTTGACCACAACCCAGCGCGGGGCGGCGCTGGTTGATTTGGCATCATCAGCCTCGGTTTGCAGGCTGGCGGTATCAAATTTGAAATAAAAGGGCCAACCCCAGCCCGTATCTTGGTTGCGATAGACCATCGGCGCGCCATTGGGCAAAATGGCCTGAATAAATTGAACATCGCGGCTGATTTGCGCCGTGCTATCGCCGGTGTCATTCCAAAACAGGCGCGTCCAGCCATCAAAATCTTGCCGTTCCTGATAGGTGCCGACGACGCGCACAATGTCATGCTGCGGCAAGGTATAGTGCAAAAATCCAACGATCAGCGCGGCGACTAGGCCGCGTAGCGTCCATTTGACGATGTTTAGCATCCTATGCTCCTTGGTTCGGCTATGGCCTATATTGGGTCTGGCGCCCGCCCCCGCAAGAGTAAATCAGGCGGGAACATTGTCGATCAAGCGCACGCCGTCCAGCCATGCCGCTGCCAACAATCTGGCAGGGCGGTCTTGGCTGGTGGTGGGAAACAAGGTTTCGGCATCGCGCAGTTCAATGTAATCGATACGCTCGAAACCGGCGGCGAGTATTTCTTGGGCGCAGCTTTCCAAGGCTTGCGCCTGACCCAAGGGCAGTGCAGCGCGCGCGCGCGTCATGGCGGCATAAAGGGCAGGGGCCACTTGCCGCGCGGCAGGGCTGAGGCGCATATTGCGCGATGACATCGCCAGACCATCGCCTTCGCGTAGGGTCTCGCAGCCTGTCACTGTGATCGGCAGGTTCAAATCAGCGACCATACGACGAATGACTTGTAATTGCTGCCAATCTTTTTGGCCAAAATAGGCGTGGTCGGCCCCCGACATGCCAAATAGTTTGGCGACCACTGTGGCCACGCCGTCAAAATGTCCAGGCCGCGCGCTGCCCTCTAGGGGTGTCGCCACGCCGCCCAGACTGATGGTGGTGACAAAACCATCGGGATATACCTCCGCAGCAGCGGGTGCAAAGAGGACATCGACATTTTCTGCCTGAAGCTGCGCCAAATCAGCCGCTTCTGTGCGGGGATATTTGGCCAAATCGGCGGCATTGTTGAATTGCATCGGATTGACGAAAATCGTCACGATCACCCGCGCCGTCTGGGCCTTGGCCGCGCGGACCAAAGACAGATGCCCTTCGTGGAGCGCGCCCATCGTTGGCACCAGCCCGATGCTATCCCCCGCACGGCGCCAAGCCGCCACTTGAGCGCGCAATTCTGCCACGGATCGCAAAACATGCGTCACTTGGCGGCCTTTGGCAATACATCGGCAAAGCTGTGCTCCGCGGCGGGAAAGCTGCGCGCGCGCACGTCGGCGGCATAGGTTGCGATGGCCTCATCGGCCAGCTTGCCCAATTCGGCATAGCGTTTTACGAATTTGGGGCGAAACTCGGTGAACAGGCCCAGCAAATCATCCACCACCAAAACCTGCCCGTCGCAATCCACCCCCGCGCCGATACCGATGGTTGGTATCTCCAGCGACGCGGTGATACGGCCCGATAGACCAACAGGCACTTTTTCCAGCACAACAGCAAAGGCCCCCGCCTTTTGCACCGCCAAAGCATCGGCCATCACGCGGTCGGCTTCGCTGTCGCGGCCCACCACCTTATAACCGCCCAAGGTATTCACCGCCTGCGGGGTCAGGCCAATATGGGCCATGACAGGCACACCGCGCGCGGACAAAAAGGCAATTGTTTCTGCCATATGCGCACCGCCTTCCAATTTGACGGCGGGGGCACCCGTCTCTCGCATCAAAAGGGCGGCATTGCGATAGGCTTGGGGGGGGCTTTCCTCATAGCTGCCAAAGGGCATGTCGATCACAGGCATGGCGCGGGTCAAGCCGCGCGTTACCGCGCGCCCGTGTAAAATCATCATCTCCATTGTCACGCCCAAAGTGGACGCCATGCCATGCAGCACCATGCCCAGCGAATCGCCCACGAGCGCGATATCACAATGCGGATCAACCAGCCGCGCCACGGGCGTTGTATAGGCTGTCAATACGACAAGGGGTAGGCCGCCTTTGCGGGCACGAATATCAGGAGGCAAGACGGGACTTGCAGGGGAAGATGCGCTCATCACGGGCCTCGTGCTTTGGGCGGTTCTAAAACTGCCTCACATATGGGCATGAACTGGCGCAATGCGCAACTGCCTATGCTGCATTGCAGCAGGGCGCATAGCTGCTTGGGCCAAAGGTAGCCGGGCATTGACCTTGGCCCAGCAAGCGGGCTTGATGGCCAGAATGACAACCATAGAAAAAGCCATGCCCCAGCCCCTAAATCAGACTGCCCCCGCCGAGATCACCCGCCCAGCCGCTGGCAAATTGGTGTCGGGTGATCCCGTTCATTCCACTTGGCCCCATTTCGAAAAGAACGGTCTTTATTGCGGTATATGGCAATCAACCCCTGGGGCGTGGCGGGTGCAGTATGACGAATGGGAATATGTGAACATCCTATCGGGCCATTCGATATTGCATGGGCCAGACGGCAGTCTGACCCATTTGCGCGCAGGAGATCGCTATATCATACCCCAAGGCTTTAGCGGCATTTGGGAAGTCGTTGAAACAACGGTGAAAGACTACGTCATCCAAACCTTTGACCCTTAGGCGCGCGGCACCCGACCGTTAGTTTACGGCGCTTTGACGATCGGCCAAAACAGTGATGGCGGGCGGCCCGATGGCAAGCCCATCATCAACTTCTGGTAGGGCCTCCATTGGTGGCAAAGGCGGGCATAGCACCTCGTCAATGTTCTTTTCTCGGCATTCGCGCAAGCGGGCGCGATCTGCTTTCTCGCGCTCTTTGAGGGCTTTGGCCTCCGCCTTGGCCTTAGCAAGGGCAGCCTTGGCTTCGGCCTTTTCTCTGGCCTCCGTATCCGCGGCCAATTTGGCGGCGTTTTCGGGCGTGTTTGGCACCGCGAAACCCAGCACATCATCCATGTAGGGGCCTTCGGCGGCAAGGCTTTCGGCAAGGCTGCGCACCTTGACCTGTGTGCCAAGTTTGACTTGGTTGAACAGGTGGATAACATCTTGGTTGAAAAGCCGGATACATCCGGCCGAAGTGGCGCGGCCAATGCTTTCGTTTTGAATCGTGCCATGAATGCGGAAATAGGTGTCTTGACCGCCGCGATACAAATACAAAGCCCGCGAACCAAGTGGGTTCTCAGCCCCGCCCGCAAGTCCACCCGCATATTGCGCATAAAGATCGGGGCGCGTGCTGATCATATTGGCGGTCGGCTGCCAAGATGGCCATTCCGCCTTGCGGGCGATTTCGCCCGTTCCCGTAAAGGACAGACCCTCGCGGCCAACGGCGATGGCATAGCGCATGGCACGGCCATTTTCTTGGACATGATACAGTTTTCGGGCATAAATATCGACCACGATACTGCCGGCAGGTTCATCACCAGCAAAATCCACTTCGCTGCGATGACGATCATTTTTCAGCAGTGCAGGTTCAACAGGTTCAATGTAGAAACCGCCGTCTTCGATTCCTTCATAGCCGATGACCGGCACCGCGGGCATGGATTGCGTTTCGGGTGGCGCTGCGCCGCAGGCGGCCAAAGCCGCAAGAGCCAATACACCAAGAAGATGACGCGCAGGACGCGTCGACAAATATTCAATCACAATTCAAACCCATATCCAGCCCCACGGCATCACCTAGGGGGAAATCCGCAGCAAAGGTCAAGGGCTGCGAAGGGTGGATCACAAAATTTTGTGCCCGCGTGGTATAAACATTGGCCAAGGTGATTGCACCGCGCGCTGAGCTTGCTATGCAGGGGCCATGCCCTTTTTTGCGCCCCAGTTTCACGGCCTATCAACCTATGGTTTTGACGCCATCATTGATGTGCGCGCGCCAAGCGAATATGCCGAAGATCACATTCCCGGTGCGATCAATTTGCCCGTCCTATCCGATGCCGAGCGCGCCCAAGTTGGCACGATGTATAAGCAAGTCAGCCCGTTTGACGCACGCAAACTGGGTGCGGCCTTGGTCGCGGCTAATGCGGCGCGGCATTTGCAAGGCCCTTTGGCGGCAATGCAAGGCGGATGGCGGCCTTTGGTTTACTGCTGGCGTGGCGGCCAGCGTTCGGGATCCTTTGCGCTGATCTTGGGCCAGATTGGCTGGCGCGCGCAAACGCTGGCGGGCGGCTATAAGGCCTGGCGTGCGATGGTGGCGGATGCGCTGTATCATCAGCCGTTTCCTGCCCCGTTGGTGGTCTTGGGCGGCAATACGGGGACGGGGAAAACCGCGCTCTTGCCGTATTTGGCCGCGCTGGGGGTTCAGGTTTTGGATCTAGAGGGGCTGGCCCAGCATCGCGGATCGCTCTTTGGGGCGGTGGGCCCACAACCTTCGCAAAAGGCGTTCGAAACCGCGCTGGCCCATGCGGTGGCCCAGCTTGACCCAAGTCGCCCCGTTGTGGTGGAATCCGAAAGCAGCAAAATCGGTAATTGCCGATTGCCCGCCAGTATTTGGCGGGCAATGGTGGCGGCTCCGCGCATTATCATCGAGGCCGAGGCATCGGTGCGCGCCGCCCATTTGCTGACCGCCTATCCCGACCTGACCCAAGATCATGCGCGCCTGACCGATGTGATCGGTAAGCTGCGCCATGCCCATAGCGCCGAGCAAATCGACCAGTGGCAGGCGATGGTGGCAGGTGGGCAGTATCAGGCGCTGGCCGAAGGGTTGATGGCGGCGCATTACGACCCGCGCTATGGCAAACATCGCGCCCGCGCGCTGCAAGCCCCTGCCAAGACCATCCATGCCCCGTCACTGGCGCCGGGGGACTTGGGCCATTTGGCCGATCAAATCGCCGCTGCGATACCCTTGGTTATATCACCATAATGCGGGCAGGGCCGCTGACCAAACGGCCAATAATGGCGGCTTCATCCCCTTGGGCGCGCAAGGCGGCCAACAGTCTTTGCGCCTGAGCTGCGGAAACTGCAGCCAACAAACCGCCTGCCGTTTGGGGGTCGTGCAGCAAGCGGGCCAGCGCCCCCTTTGCCCCATCGACGCGCCCCGCATGGGCGGCCATATTGGCGGGCAAAAGGCTGCTGCCATAGCCCGCCTCTAGCAATTCCATCGCGCCTTGCATCACGGGAATGTCTGCGGCGTTTACTTGCGCGCCAAGATGGGCGGCGTCCAGCATCTCGAGCAAATGCCCAGCCAGACCAAAGCCCGTAACATCGGTCATGGCATGGGCAGGCCCTTGGGGGGCGGCCAAAATCTTGGATGCTGCGCCTTGTCCACGCACCATCTGCGCCAGCGCTGCCGCGACCACTTCGCCCAAGATCAGATGATCCAGCCGCGCCATCGCCATGTCAGCGGCCATAATCACCCCGCTGCCCAAAGGCTTGGTCAAGATCAAGGCATCGCCCGCCCGCGCGCCAGCTTTCATGATGGGATGGTGGGCAAGGCCCGTGATGGTAAAGCCAATGGATAATTCGCCGCCAATGGCGCTATGCCCGCCGACCATATCCGCCCCCGCGCGGGAGATAACATCGGCGCTGGCGGTCATCACTTCGGCCAAGATTTCCCCCGATTTTTGCGGCGCGGCGGCGGGAAGCGTCACTTGCGCCAATGCGGCTTGCGGCGCGGCGCCCATTGCCCAGATATCGCCCAAGGCATGCGTGGCGGCTATGCGCGCCATTAAGGCGGGATCCAGTCCAAAGCTGCGCAGATGATCGGTGGTGATGACTTGCACCCCGTCTTTGGCGCGCAAAACGGCGGCATCATCGCCGCGCGCCGACAGCACGTCATCACGGCGCGGCGCGGGCAGGGCGCGTAGGGCCTGCGCCAATTCGTCCGCGCCCAGTTTCGCCCCGCATCCGCCGCATTGCGGCTTGTCGCCCATGGCCTCGGCCAGCCCAGAGAGGGCGGGCTTGGGCAGGGCGGGGCGCGGCATGGCGGGGTAGTGATCGAACTTGGCCATAAAGGCGCGGTCGATGTTGTCCTTCATGCGCCACAGCCATGCGCCGCGCAGCGGAAGCTGCCACTTATCCGCAACAGCCCGCTGCCCCCCCAGCGAGATCAGCTTGAGATAATCGCGCTGCGGCGCAAAGCGGCGCAGCGGTTGGCCCAGCAACGCCGCGCGTAGATTATGCGCCAAGATCGGGGCCGCGCGCACGGCGTAAACCCCTGCCTTGGCGCGGGGGGCATAGGCCAGATGGGCGCAATCGCCTACCGCAAAGACCAAAGGATCGCTGCTGCGCAAATCGGGGCTCACGTCAATATGGCCTTCGGTCAGCTTTAGCCCTGTCTGCGCCAGCCAAGTTTGCGCCCGCGCCCCCGCCACCGCCAGCGTGAAATCCGAAGCAATGCGGCGGCCATCGGTTAAGACAACGCTATCGGCGGTGATCTCGTCCGGCTCTGCCCCTGTCACCAGAACAATCCCTTCGGCGCGCAGCGTGTCTAGCAGCATGGCGCGGGCCATCTCTCCAACGCCGCGCAGCGCGCTTGCATCGCGCTGCACAAGGGTGATTTTGGGCGATTTTCCCAGCGCCCGCAGGCGGTGAAGCGAGGCAAGGGCCAGTTCCACCCCGCCAACCCCCGCGCCAATCAGCACAAGCTGCGGCGCGGGCAAATCGCGCTGCAAAAACGCCTCCCACGCGCGGGCATAATCGCCCAAAGGTTTGGCCGCATGGCCATGCTCGGCAAAACCGCGCAGGCGTGGCAAGTCAGAGGCAATCCCAATATCAAGGCTGCACAGATCATAGGGCAGGCTGCGCCCCGATTGCAGCAAAACCGCGCGCGCATCGCGGTCTAGCCCAATGGCGCTGTCCAAAATCAGCCGCGCCCCCGCCCGCCGCGCCAATCGCACAAGGTCAATCATCATATCGCGGCGCGGGTAATGCCCCGCGATATGGCCCGGCAACATCCCTGTATAGGGCGAGGCGGGATGGGGATTGACCAGCGTCAAGCGCACCCCCGCCAGCGGCTGCATGGCCCAGTTCAGCGCCACCAAAGCATGCGCATGTCCGCCGCCCACCAGCACCACATCTTTGACAATCGGAAAGTCGCGCATCTTTGCCCCTTTTGCCGCCCTTGTAGCGCTGCAATCTGCCAAGGGCCACAGCCCAGATGCCGCAGAATGACTCAAATGGTCGCGCATGGGGCTGACAAGGGGGCGATTTGCGCTTATCTGCGGCGCTGGCATTGGGATAGCTTGGGGCAAATTGGCAATATGGCCTACTTTTTGGGCGTGGATACGGGCGGCACCTATACCGATGCCGTGATTTTGGACGAGGCGGCAGATCAGGTGATTGGTGCGGCCAAATCGCTGACCACCCGCGCCGATTTGGCCTTGGGCGTGGGCGGCGCTGTGGATGCCGCGCTGGCGCA
>CAXNIF010000051.1:0-8645 GCA_964202345.1 Cypionkella sp. | reverse complement strand
TGGCGGTTTGTTGGTCGATAATCGTCACTTTGACCGCGCATTTGCCAGCATCCATGATGTCATAGTAGTTTTGGGTGCGCTGAACCGCCGCTTGGTTCGACAATTCGCCCTGCATCACATACACGCTCACTTCAGCTTTCCCTGCAGCTGCCCACTGATTGCACTGTTCCACAAAACCTTGGCTGGACGATTCAACCTCGTTAGATGCCACAAAGGCCTGATTGTCAGGCAAGTTGTCGACGTTGATGGGTTGGCGGTTCACATAGACCAGCGGAATGTTCGCTGCCGCTGCCGCATCAGTCATTGCTTGGGTCGCCGAGGTGTCAACAGGGTTCACAATAATCGCCGAAACGCCCGAAGCGATGAAGTTGTTGATTTGGTCAAGCTGTTTGGCCACATCATTTTGCGCGTCTTCGATTTGCACCGACAGACCTTTTTCATCGGCGGTTTTCTGGATGCCGTTGCGCAGAACGGTCAGAAAGTTGTCGTCAAACAGGGCCATCGAAACGCCGATGCCGTCGGCCATTGCGGTGGTGGCCATCAGGCTGGCGAAACCTGCAATCATCATAGTCTTTTTCATAGTCTCTCTCCCTAAAAGGATGTCCGGCGCATCCGTGCATTAAACCGGAGAGGCCGCACTCCCGTTTGGCCCAATTCACTGCGCGTCAGGCGGCAAGGCCTGCGCGAATGAAATCCATAGACGCGCACAAGTCCTGCGCGGGTGTTGCACTCGCGTGTGTTTGCGGCGCAAAAGCTTCATAGCTGACGGCGCCATTCCATCCCGCCGCACGCAACGCTTTGATCTGATCCACATTGCCCAGACGGTCATGACCATCGACCAAAATGCGATGGGCGTCGGTCATTTGTGCCAGTTTGACAGAGGGATCAACAACACCAGAAATATGAACGATACCTGTGTATTCAGGATAGATCGGCCCACCATGTGCCAAAGCGTGGTGAAAGGTGTCATGCACCAACTTAAAGCGGCCTTTTGCACCCAACGCGTCAATCGCCTCGACTGCCTCGGATTTATAGCGCAGCGCGCAAATCTCGAACCCTAGGGGTTCGACCATGCCAGTTAATCTGTGATCTTCCAGCATCGGTTTGAGTGCCGTCATTGCGGTTTTCAGTGCGGCGCGGCGCTCGGCTTCGCCCATCGCCAGATTGTCGTTGCGCGGGATCAGTGATACGGCCTCGGCCCCTGCGGCCACGGCGATTTTCATCAGGGCCAGCGCCTCGACGGCCTTGTCTTGCGACCAATCATTAAAGCGCTTCACCTCGGCCAATGTCAGTATGCGCAGACCCTTGGCGCGCGCCATTTCGCCTGCGACGGCAGGCTCCGTGCCGTCGAACAGAGCCTGCGGCAAATCATTGCGCACCTCTATGCCGATCATGCCCAAGCTTTTTGCCGTGTCCAAAAGCTGTACATAGCTTTGTTTTGCGACAGTCATGTGATTTAGCGCAAAGTCCATTCCATCCCCACTTTGCCCACAGAAACTTGGGCCTTTGATGACATGGAATAAACGGTCTAAATTTTGGCCAAGCAATCCAAATCGAAGGTGTGACGAAAATGCGCGCAATATTCGCGTCGAATTTTGATGTTTTTTCGTCAAACAGACTCGGCCACGTAGATGTCTGGATGAAAGAAAATCTGACCTAAATCAGTCACTTCCCCGCTGCGCGTGGCAACGTCAACCATGCGGGCAAACAACTCGCGGCACAGCTTGTCCAGCGGGGTTTCTGTGACCAGCGTCACCAGCCCTTCTGCCAGCCCTTGGCGCGTACAAGGGGTTAAGACTGGGGCGACAAAGACCAATTCCCCCGGCTTGCGCGATTCGCGCAGTGCGGCGACGGCCCCCTCGACCCCGCCGCCAGACACAAAAATCCCGCGCAAGTCTTCGTGCTGCTTTAGCGCGTCCAATGTAGCCTCATAAGTGAGTTGCCGCGTTTCCAAATTTACAATTGTGTCCAGAATTTCCAGATGCGGTGCGACTTCGCGCAAGTAGGTGCGATAACCTGTCTCGCGCAGTTCATGGCCGTGAAATCGGTGCCCACCTACAAAGATCAGCAGCTTTCCTGGCCCCTTGGCGCCCACTGAGGTGATCCACCCTGCCGTTCGGCCAACCTTCAGATTATTTAGCCCTAAATAGCCGACGCGCACCCCTTGGGCAAAGTCTGACAGCAACGAGAACACCCTGACTCCCTGCGTGCGCAAATCTTCAACAGCGGCGGTGACTTCGGGGTGATTAACACCCGTGCCCGCTACGACATCGCAGCGCCCCGCCATGCTGCGCACGGTTGCAGCCATGTCGCTGGGTGACTGGCTGGGCGAGAACTCCAAGACGAGTTTAGCGCGCACGGACTGCACCTCGCCCAAGGCGCGCTGCAATTCGCTGGCAAAGGCTTTGTAAAAATCCTGGCCCTGTTTGTGCAAGACCACGCCCAGCCGAACCTCTCGAGGCGCAGTTTTTGGGGCCAGATCGTGCGCGAGGCGCAGCGCGGCGGGGTGGCCGATTCGCTGTGCGACTGCTAAAATCCGCGCCCGCGTTGCATCCGACACAGGTTCGCGCCCGTTCAGTGCGCGGTCGACAGTGGCCAGTGAAACGCCCGCCGCTTCGGCAAGATCAATCAAGTTCGATCGTTTGGCCATGTCGCCCCTCTTTGATGTTTTTTCGTCAATAATCTGGTATCATCTCTGACGAAATGACGCGAGTCTGAAAATCGGGACTTTCCACGTTTTGGAATTTGCATTCTAAAACGTGAGAGTTCGCTCAATTTGTCAAAAGTCGCAGGAGAGAAAGATGGGTAAGCGTAATTACAGCCTGCTTGGGCCCGATGCTCAGCGTGCAGTCCAGACGGGTCTTGCCGCCGCACAGTGGTATCATTCAGATGTTCCGCGCCGCGAGATGAAGGCACTGATGCAGCGCAGCGATACCCCTGCCATCCGCGATGCGGCGATATTGTTTGGCGCAATGGCCGCATTTGCTGCCATTGGCATTGCCCTGTGGCCCAGCCTTTGGTCGGTGCCCTTTTGGATGGCTTACGGCGTTCTTTACGGATCGGCCATGGATAGCCGCTGGCATGAATGCAGCCACGGAACCGCCTTCAAGACCCCTTGGATGAACACCGCCCTTTATGAAATTGCCAGTTTCTGCATGATGCGCAATTCCGTAAGTTGGCGTTGGAGCCATGCGCGCCACCACACCGACACTGTTGTTGTAGGGCGTGATCCTGAAATCGCTGTGATGCGCCCGCCCGTGTTCTTCAAACTGATCGCAAATTTTTTTGGTATTTTTGACGCCGCTTCGGGGCTTAGCCGCATGGTCTACAATGCCGTGGGCCGCGTGCATCCCGAAGAGGCAACCTTTATCCCCGCGCTGGAACAGCACAAAGTTATCCGCGTTGCGCGGATTTGGATTGCAATTTACGCGGCAACTTTAGGCCTTGCGCTGTGGATGGGGTCGATATTGCCATTGATGTTGATTGGTTTGCCCCGCCTTTACGGCGCGTGGCACCATGTGATGACGGGGCTTTTGCAGCATGGTGGTCTGGCCGATAATGTAACCGATCACCGGCTGAACAGTCGCACAGTCTATTTGAACCCCGTCAGCCGCTTTATCTATTGGAACATGAATTATCATGTGGAACATCACATGTTCCCGATGGTGCCCTATCACGCGCTGCCTGCCTTGCACGCCCGCATCAAACACGATTTGCCCGCGCCAAACCCGTCTATCGCATCAGCATTTGTGGAGATGTGGCCAGCGCTGCGCCGTCAGTTGGCGAATGAAGATTACTTTATCCAGCGCGATCTGCCGCCCACAGCACAGCCTTACCGCACTGATTTTCATGCTGCCGCCTTGGGCAGCGCCGCCGAATAGGAGATGACAATGCCGAACTGGATAGATGCCTGCGCCACATATGACGTTGATGAAGAAGACCTGATCCGCTTTGATCACGGGGGCCAGACATTTGCGATCTATAACTCTCCCGAAGGTGAATTTTTTGCAACGGCGGGCCTTTGCACCCATGAAGAGGTGCACCTGTGCGACGGGTTGGTCATGGGCCATCTGATCGAATGCCCCAAACACAACGGTCAGTTTGACTACCGCACGGGCGAGGCGAAAAGATCACCCGTCTGCGTGAACCTGCGCACCTTTCCCGTCAAGGTCGAAGCTGGGCGCGTGTATATCGATGTGGGGGCATGATGCGGAACAGTCGCATGACGGTTGCCGACTTGCGGGCGGCCAAAGGTCAGCGCGTGCTGACCATGCTTTATGTCGAAACGCTGGATGAGGCAGCGGCCGCATCGGCAGCGGGTGTGGATGTTCTGTCCATCATCGCGCCAGTTTGGACGCCCGCTATGCGTGAGGCGGCGGGTGACTGCTTTGTGCAGGTTGGTCTTTTGTATGGCGAATTGATCACAACCGAGGATTACCTACGCGCCGCCTTTGCGGCCCGCACTGTGGGGGGCGATGCCTATTATTGCGGCGCTGGTCTTGGCACTGTGCGCGCCATGGCGGGCGAAGGTTTGCCCGTGGTGGGCCATGTTGGGCTGGTGCCATCCAAGGCAACGTGGACAGGGGGCTTTAGGGCGGTTGGCAAAACCGCAGCCTCTGCCTTGCAGGTGGTGGCCGATATGCGCGCGCTGGAACAGGCGGGGGCTGTGGCCGTGGAACTAGAAGTGGTGCCCGCTTTGGTTGGGGCCGAGTTATCGCGCCGCACGCCCCTTGTGACATTTGGTATGGGGGCGGGCAGCGGCACCGATGCGCAATATCTTTTTGCCGAAGATGTGCTGGGCTGCACCCGCGGGCACAAGCCGCGCCATGCGAAAAGCTATCGCAATTTTGCCGCAGAATATGCCCGTTTGCAAAGCGAACGCATCGCCGCCTTTGGTGAATTTGTGGCCGATGTAAAGGCAGGTGCCTATCCCGCCGCTGCGCATGATGTGCCCGTAAGTGAAGCAGAGTTCGCGGCATTCATGGCAGGTTTGGACAATGCCTGACCTTGGCGTTGCCCTTATTGGCACGGGATTTATGGGCAAGGCCCATGCGCTGGCCTACCTTTCTGCGCGCGCGATTATGGGCGACATGCCTGATTTGCGCCGCGTGCTATTGGTCGATACGCCTTTGCAAAAGGCACAAACGATGGGCGCGCAATTTGGGTTTGAAGCTGCCAGCGATGATTGGCGGCAGGTCTTAACAGATCCGAAAATCGATATCGTGTCCATCACAACCCCCAATGGCATGCACCGCGAAATGGCCATAGCGGCCCTGCAAGCGGGCAAACATGTGTGGTGCGAAAAGCCCATGGCGTTGAACTTGGCGGACGCCGAAAAAATGGCGGCTGCGGCGCGGGGCGCGCGGGGCAAAACACAGCTAGGCTATAACTACATTTCTAATCCTGCCTTTACCCATGCCTGCCGGCTAATCCAAGCAGGCGAGATTGGCCGTATTGTGCATCTGCGCGGCTGGGTGGACGAAGATTATCAGGCCGATGCCACCCTGCCTTGGTCGTGGCGCAGCACAATTTCGGCGGCAGGGCTTGGTGCGCTGGGAGACTTGGGTTGCCACTTGGTATCTATGCTGACTGCGCTGGCAGGGCCGATTTCCAGCGTGCAAGGCGAGATGACAACCGTCTACAAATCCCGCCCACTACCAAACCCTTTGTCAGATGGATCGCAGCAAGGAGCGGTTGAAAACGAAGACATCGCTTCGGCGCTTTTGACATTTGCAAGCGGCGTTCAAGGTGTGCTGATGGCCTCGCGCGCGGCATGGGGGCGTAAATCACGCCTTGGTGTCGAAGTGCATGGCACGAAAGGGATGATTGTTTTTGACCAAGAGCGAATGAATGAACTACAGCTATTTCGTTCGCAAGGTGATGCAGCAACCCAAGGCTTCACCACAATTCTAACCGCCCCCGTCCACCCGCCCTATGGGCAGTTTTGCCCAGCGCCAGTTCATCAGTTGGGCTTTAACGATTTAAAAGTCATCGAACTGGCTGGGTTCTTGAGAGCGATCAAAACTGGCGCGCGCGCGCCGCTAGATTTTGCTGCGGGCCTCGAAATTGAACGTGTCATTCACGCCATTGCCCAATCTGCGCAAGAAGGACGCCGCATAAACCTTTGATCGTCCACCAGCGCCAAATAGCATACGCGCGCAGCGGCTGACGACGCTGCTTCCTAACCATCGTAATCAACCGACCGATCTTGGTCTAAAACAGGAAATATAGAACATGCTGAACGTAGGACTTCTTGGCGCGGGGCGTATTGCGGGGGTGCATGCCACGGCGATTACCGCCAACCCAGGCTCTAACCTTGTGGCCGTGGCTGACATCAATGCGGATGCGGCTTTGACGCTGGCTAATAAATACGGCGCGGCGGTGCGCAGCATCGATGATATCTTGGCCGATTCCGCGATCGACGCCGTTTTGATTGCCACCTCGACCGACTCCCATTCTGATTTGATCGAAAGGGCCACGGCGGCGGGCAAGGCTGTGCTGTGCGAAAAGCCTGTTGATCTTTCGCTGGTCCGCGCACGGGCTGCGCAAAAGGCAGCGGCGGCCACGGGCCGGCCTGTGATGATTGGCTTCAATCGCCGCTTTGATCCGAATTTCGCCAGCCTAAAGGCGGCGCTTGACGCGGGCGAGATTGGCCGGCCCGAGCTGTTGTCCATCACCTCATTCGATCCCGCCCCGCCGCCTTTGGCCTATGTCAAAGTGTCGGGCGGATTGTTTCGCGATATGATGATCCATGATTTTGATATGGCCAATTTCATTATGGGTTCGGCCCCTGTGACCATTTCGGCGGTTGGCACCTCGATCGTTGATCCTGCTATTGGCGCGGCGGGGGATGTCGATACAGCCGTTGTCACGCTGGCATATAGCGATGGGCGTATCGCAGTGATCAAAAACAGTCGCCGCGCAGTTTACGGCTATGACCAACGGCTAGAGTTGTTGGGCAGCGAGGGGTTGCTTCAGGCGCAGAACATGCTGGAAAATTCCGTTGTCAAATCCACCGCAGCGGGTGTTACGGGGGCCAAGCCCACCTACTTTTTCCTTGAACGCTATATGCCCGCCTATGCCGCCGAATGGGCCGCTTTTTTAAGCGCAGTCAATTCGGGCACGCCTATGCCCGTGACGTTAGAGGATGGTGTTGCCGCCCTTGCGATGGCCGAGGCGGCCAGCCAATCGGCCAAAACTGGCGCGCCAGTCGCCTTGGCAGGATTGTAGGCGCGCAATGCAGGCGCCCTCGCGCAGTTTGCACCACGTCATCATCGGCACGGGCGAGGCAGGTCTTGCCTGTGCCATGGCGCTGCGCGAGGATGGGCAAGAAAACGTGGTACTTATCGGGGCAGAAGAGGACGCTCCATATGAGCGCCCCCCGCTGTCCAAACCGTCTGGCGGCTATCATCGACCGGTCGCGCTGGATCTGACTGGAATTGTTCTTCGGCGCGGCAGCAGCGTCACCCAGATTGACCCTGCAGATCGTTATGTGATGCTGTCCTCTGGTCTTAGGCTGCATTATGATCGCTTGCTCATTGCAACAGGCGCGCGGGCGCGGGGGCTAGATTGCACGGGCGCAGAACATGCGTTGCCATTGCGCAATCTGTCGGACGCACGGGCCATCTATGCGCGCGCCGACACTGCGCGCGCCCAAGGGGCAAGCAAAGCTGTGATTATTGGCGCAGGGTTGATCGGGCTGGAACTGGCGGCTGAATTCACCTTGCGCGGAATGAACGTGACGGTGCTTGAGGCTGGCCCGCGCGCTTTGGGTCGCGCAGTTCCCGAAACCCTTGCCCAAACCATTGCGCAGCGCCATCAACGGGCGGGCGTTGCTCTGCAATTCGGGGTCAGCCTGGCCGCGATTGATGATGGCGGGGTGCATTGCACAGACGGGCACCATTTCCCCGCCGATGTGGTGATTGCCGCCGTTGGGGCTGAGCCAGAACAAAAGCTGGCCCAATCGGCGGGGCTTGCCTGCGACAATGGCATTCTGACCGATGCAAGGCTTTGCACCAACGATCCCGCGATCTTTTCGGCAGGCGACTGCGCCCGCATATGCCACCCCCGCTATGGCCTTATGCGGTTTGAAAGCTGGCGTATGGCCTGCGATCAGGGGCGGCACGCAGCGGCAGCGATGATGGGCGGTGACACTGCTTTTGCGGCCTTGCCATGGTTCTGGTCTGACCACTACGATCTGGGCCTGCAAGCCGTGGGTCTGCACGACCCCAGCAGACCTGCCGTCGTCAGGCCGCTGGAAGGCGGGATTATTCGGTTTGAATGCGCCCCAAACGGAGAGTTGGCGGCTGCACAGGGCCTTGGCCAAGGCAATGCTATCGCCCGAGATATTCGATTGGCCGAAATGCTGATTGCGCGCGGAATCGCCTGCGATCCTGATTGGCTCGCTGACCCCAACACCAGTCTGAAAGCCGCGCTTCGCACACCCTGATTTCCCAAGATGCGCTGTTGCCAATCCTACGGCTGGCGGATTGCATCCCCTAACAAAGGAACAGACATGACAAGTTTCGCCTATCGTATTCAATGCCAATCGATGCGTGGTATTGTGTCAGCGCTGTTTTGACCCCACCTTTCTTGCCTCAGTTTAACTTGCGATGGTCCCTTGTGAATGGATTTCGCACGGGAGG
>CAXNIF010000050.1:0-8649 GCA_964202345.1 Cypionkella sp. | reverse complement strand
TCATAGGGGCTTAGCCCCGCCTTTACGGCCCCCACGCCAAAAGAAAAGGCAATGGGGAAATACCCCAGCACAATGGGCAGTCCCACCACGGCCCCTCGGCGAAAATCTTGGCGCATCATGGGCCCTTTCGTCTGACCAGTCACGTCTTGGCCATTAAAGTTTTGCGCGGGCCGCTATAGCTGCGGGCGTTTTTGCAACAGCGCCATCAATTCGGCCATCTCAGGGCCCGCGTCCAGCCCCGTGACCGCGCGGCGCAAGGGGCGAAACAAAGCGCCGCCCTTGCGGCCCGTGGCCTCTTTGACAGCGGCTGTCCACGCGCCCCAAGTCGCCGTTGTCCAGGGCAGGGGCGGCAAAAGATCAAAGGCGGTTTTGACAAAATCGCGGTCTTCATCGGCAATCAGCGGCGATGCCCCATCGCGGCACAGCGCCCACCAGGCGGCCAGATCGTCCAAAATCGTGATATTGCCCTTGGCCATATCCCAAAACGCCCCTGCCAGATCATCGGGCAGGCCCAGCCCCTGCAATCGGCCCGCCACCGCCGCCAAGGGCAAAGATTGCACATAGGCCCGCGTGAGGGGGAACAAATCTTCGGCATCAAATTTAGTCGGCGCAGCGCCAAAGCTGCCCACGTCAAAGCCGTCGATCAAATCTTGCATCGAACGGGCCAGCTCGACAGGTTTGGACGAGCCCAGCCGCGCCATCAAAGACAATAGCGCCATCGGCTCGACACCGCGCGCGCGCAAATCGCGCAAAGACAAGGTGCCAAGGCGTTTGGACAGCTCTTCGCCGCCCGCGCCCGTCAGCAGCGAGTGATGGGCAAAATCGGGCGGTGTGCCGCCCATCGCCTGCATGATTTGGATTTGCGTGGCCGTGTTGGTCACATGATCGGCCCCGCGCACGATAAAGGACACGCCCATATCGATATCATCCACTGAACTGGCAAAGGTGTACAGAACCTGCCCATCCGCGCGGATCAACACAGGGTCAGAAACCGAGGCCGCATCAATCGAAATATCGCCCAAAATCCCATCGGCCCATTCAATGCGGTTTTGATCCAGCAAAAAACGCCAATATCCCGCGCGGCCTTCGGCGCGCTGAGCGGCGCGCGCCGCATCGTCCAGCCGATAGCTGGCGCGGTCATAAACGGGCGGTTTGCCCATGTTGAGCTGCTTTTTGCGTTTCAAATCCAATTCGGTGGGGGATTCGAAACACTCATAAAACCGCCCCTTGGCGCGCAGATCATCCGCCGCCGCGCGGTAACGATCCATCCGCAAAGATTGCTTTTCCACGCGGTCCCAATGCAGGCCCAGCCAATCCAGATCGGCCATGATCCCATCGGCATATTCCTGTTTGGATCGTTCCTGATCGGTGTCATCCAGCCGCAGAATAAATGTGCCACCCGTCTTGCGGGCGATCAGATAATTCATCAACGCCGTGCGCAGATTGCCCACATGGATATAGCCCGTGGGGGATGGCGCAAAGCGGGTGATGGTGGGGCGGGCGGTCATATGTCAGGCTCCTATTTCTTGCGCCTTCCCTGTCATAAGCGCGCGGAATTGTCCAATGGGAAAGGGGGGCGGCACGCCCCGCCCCCGCAACACGCGCCCTTAGGCATCCTTGTAATTCACGCCCTTCACATCGGCATCGGGCGCGGTTTTTTGCCGCCGCACGATGAGGCGGTTTAGCGCGTTCACATAGGCCTTTACGCTGGCCACGATGGTGTCAGTGTCCGCCGATTGCCCCGTGGCAATGCGCCCGTCTTCCTCTAGGCGAATGGAAACCGTCGCCTGCGCATCCGTGCCTTCGGTCACCGCATGCACCTGATACAGTTGCAGCCGCGCCGCATGAGGATAAATCGCCTTGACCGCATTAAACGCCGCATCCACTGGCCCGTCGCCCGTGGCATCGGTGGATTGCGCCACCCCATCCACGGCCAAGGTCAACTCTGCCTCTTGCGGCCCATCCGTGCCGCAAATCACCCGCAGCCGCCGCACTTGCAGAAAATCATGGGCGTCTTGCGTGGCCTCATCGGCCACCAGGGCAATCAAATCATCGTCGTAAACTTCTTTTTTGCGGTCAGCCAACGCCTTAAAGCGCACGAATAAATCGTTCAATTGGTTGTCGGCCAAATCAAAGCCAAGCTCGCCCATTTTCGCCCGCAGCGCTGCACGGCCCGAATGCTTGCCCATCGTCAGGTTTTTCTGGCTAAGGCCAATATCTTCGGGGCGCATGATTTCAAAGGTCTCGACGTTTTTCAAAACCCCGTCTTGGTGAATACCGCTTTCGTGCAAAAAGGCGTTCTTGCCGACAATCGCCTTGTTGAACTGCACCGCAAAGCCCGACACCGCCGAGACCCTGCGCGACAAGTTCATGATCTTGGTGGTGTCAATGCCCGTTTGATAGGGCATGATGTCATTGCGCACCCGCATGGCCATCACCACCTCTTCCAGCGCGGTATTGCCCGCCCTCTCGCCCAGCCCATTGATCGTGCATTCAATCTGCCGCGCGCCCGCATCCACCGCCGCCAGCGCATTGGCCGTCGCCATCCCTAGATCATTATGGCAATGGGTGGCAAAGATGATGCTGTCAGCCCCCGGCACCCGCTCTAGCAACATACGGATCAAATCCGCCGATTCGCGCGGGGCGGTATAGCCCACAGTGTCGGGAATATTGATCGTGCTGGCCCCTGCCTTAATGGCAATTTCCACCACGCGGCACAGGTAATCATGTTCGGTTCGGGTGGCGTCCATGGGCGACCATTGCACATTGTCGCACAGATTGCGCGCATGGCTTACTGTGTCATGGATACGCTGGGCCATTTCATCCATCGTCAAATTGGGAATTGCGCGGTGCAGGGGCGAGGTGCCAATAAAGGTATGAATACGCGGGGATTTGGCGTGCTTCACCGCCTCCCAGCAGCGGTCAATATCCTTGAAATTGGCCCGCGCCAGACCACAAATCGTGCTGGTCTTGGCCAGCTTGGCAATATCACTTACGGCGGCAAAATCGCCCTCCGAGGCAATGGGAAAGCCCGCCTCAATGATATCGACGCCCATCTCATCCAACAGACCCGCGATTTCCAGCTTTTCATCATGGGTCATCGTCGCGCCGGGGGATTGTTCCCCATCGCGCAAAGTTGTGTCAAAAATCATCACGCGCGGCTGCGCTGCTTTGGTCGTCATATCGGTAATCCTATGGTTTGGTCTGCTGCATCTTGGGCGCTTTCCCTAGCCGAGCGTTCGCGCCCAAAGGCACGCTCAGCGGCGGGTAAGTAGCAGCAGCGCCGGCGCAGGCTTGCGGACTTGGCCAGCGGCCAAGGCAAATGCAAAGCTGAGGAGCGCAAGCGTTGTCATAGGGGTGACTATACCCGCGGGATTTGGAAAGAAAAGGGGGGCGGCGGAAAAATCTTCGCCCCCCAAACAACCACAGGGCCGCGCCCGAACCGAGGGTTGGGCGCAGCGGCAGAATTTCTAGGCCCTTTATGGTTGGGGTCTCCCTACGCCAGTTCTTCAGACTGACGGCAGAGTGCGCCCGACCCGTGGGGTCGGTTCGGGCGCGGCCCGGCGGCGCATTCGCGCCTTGATTCCGGGCCAAGGGGGTGGCTCCAAGACCCCGCCCCGTTGCACCCTACCCGCGTTCCACACCACAGGCCGCACCGTGCCGAACAATTCGCTTCACGCCGCCAACACCGCCGTCTGCTTTCTGGCCGCCGCCATAGCCGCCCCCGTGACACGCAGCCTCCCCTCGGTCATCGCTGCCCTAATGTTGGGCACGGAAATCGACAAATCGTTTCTCGAACCTGTAAACCCAAATCACACAGGAAATCGCGGCGCTGCAAACCGAAATTTCATCTCATTTCTGAAAAAAGAAAGCCAAATACAGTGTTGCGAAAATTGGCGCAAACAACATTAGCCCAAGCAAAGCTGAGCCCGCCGCAATCTGAACCTCGTATACGGCCTCAGCATCTCTGGCCCCTTCGGGAAAACCTCGTGCGGCATTTATTTGGTCCGCAAGCTCCTCAAGTTCACGTTCACTCAGACTGAAGCAAGATAAGTTGACTTGCCGTCCCTTGCTTCCATCGACAGGGCGAAGCAGCAAAAAATATGCAGACCGCAAGCCTCGATAATAGGTGTTGAAAGGGGTTGCGGGCCCAAAGGACGCTGAATCAAAAACCCAAGTCGTCCCATATGCCGTCTTAAAAACTAATTCCGCGTTTGACCACGTAAGTCTTGAAACTCTCAAAATTGAACTCAAAAACATAAAAATCGAGATCGGGAAAAGAACCAATGCCACTGCCAGTGAAATAATTCCTTCGAAATCTAAATCATTGGTCAAACCATTGCGCAGAAGTGCCGTTGCGAACATGCCGATCGTGACACTGGAGAACGCACAGCGCCCCCCTTTCGCTCGCACTTCGTGCATGTCAGTCGCTCATCTCAGGGTGATACATGTGCACAGATTTGAATGGGGTTGCGATAACATTACGGTCACAACCATGTGGTTAAGTCAATGTTTCAGACTTTGAAATTTTGGTATTGGTTGACCGATTCATCTTCACAGATAAAGCTGATTGGGGCCAAGTGTTGCGCAACTCTGATGGACACAGTCGCGCACAACATTTGGTCATGCGTGTGCCGATTTGCCTTCGCATCGCTCGCGCCTATCTTTTCCCACACGACAGGGGCGTGCCGGACGGATGCCATACGCCAAAAACACGGGGACAAGACGCCATGCGCACATTAATCATCGGATCATCGGGCGGGATCGGGGGGGCGTTGCTGGCCGCCTCTGGCCCGCAGGCGGTTGGCCTATCCCGCAGCCAGCACGGGCTAGACATTACGGACGAATCCAGCATCATCAACGCCTTAGCGCCGCTTGAAGGCCCCTTTGACCGCATAATCATCGCCACAGGCGCGCTGGAATTGAATGGCGCAAAGCCCGAAAAATCCCTGCGCGCCCTTGACCCCGCCGCGCTGGCCGCCCAATTTAGCCTGAACGCCATCGGCCCAATTCTTGTTTTAAAACATACACTTAGACTAATTCCCCGCGACAAACCCGCCCAAATCGCCGCCCTTTCCGCCCGTGTCGGCAGTATCGGGGATAACGCTCTTGGCGGCTGGCACAGCTACCGCGCCGCCAAGGCCGCGCTAAACCAATTCTTCCACACTGCCGCCATCGAGATCGCCCGCAGCCACCCCCAGGCTTGCATCGCCCTGATCCACCCCGGCACCGTCGCCACCAAGCTGGGCGAGAATTATTCAGGCAACCATCCCACCACCCCACCCGATCAAGCGGCGCAGAATATTTTGCATGTTGTCAATGGCTTAACGGCCCAAAACAGCGGCGGATTCTATGATTGGCAGGGCAAGGTCATCCCGTGGTAGCTCGCCTGATCCTTGTGCTGGGCGATCAGTTGACGCACAGCCTATCGGCACTGCACGCCGCTTGCGCAGGCGATATTGTGGTGATGGCCGAAGTCAACGGCGAGTCCGCCTCTGCCCCGCACCACCCGCAAAAAATCGCGATGTTTTTCGCCGCAATGCGAAAATTTGCGTCAGAACTCAGGGGTTTAGGCCACACTGTCGCCTATACAACATGGGACGATCCCGAAAACAGCCACGCCATCACGGGCGAAATCATCCGCCGCGCCGCGCAGTTTGGCGCACAAGAGGTGATCGCCACCCAGCCGGGCGATTGGCGCCTGCGCGCCGCGCTGCACGAAGCCCCCATTCCTGTAACCCTTTGTCCAGACACAAGATTTATATGCACCGAGGCCGAGTTTTCCGCTTGGGCGCAAGGCAAAAAGCAGCTTCGGATGGAGTATTTCTACCGCGAGATGCGGCGCAAAACGGGGCTGTTGATGCAGGGCGATCAGCCGCTGGGCGGGCGGTGGAATTTCGACGCCGAAAACCGCAAACGCGCCAGCCCCGATCTGCTGCGCCCGCGCGCGCCCCGCTTTTCGCCCGATGCTGAAACGGCACAAGTTATTGATATGGTGTCGAAAAACTTTGCTCATTTCGGCAGTTTGGACGGCTTTGGCTGGGCGGTCACGCGGGCAGATGCCCAAACGGCGCTGGATCATTTCATCACCCGCGCCCTGCCCCGCTTTGGGGCCGAGCAAGACGCGATGCTGACGGGCGATCCCTTTTTGTCGCATGCGTTGATTTCACCCTATCTGAACCTTGGCCTTTTAGACCCATTAGAGGTCTGCCAACGCGCCGAAGCCGCCTATCACGCAGGAGACGCCCCCATCGAGGCTGTCGAAGGTTTCATCCGCCAAATCATCGGCTGGCGCGAATATATGCGCGGGATTTATCTGCTGCACGGCCCCGAATATTTGACGCGCAACGCCTTAAAGGCAAAAGGGAAACTGCCCGCTGTATATTGGGGCGGGCCAACGAAAATGGCCTGTATGGCCGCCGCCATAGGCCAAACCGAAACGCAGGCCTATGCCCATCACATTCAGCGCTTGATGGTCACGGGCAATTTTGCCCTGCTGGCGGGGATATCCCCCCAAGAGGTGCATGAATGGTATCTTTCGGTCTATATTGATGCTGTAGAATGGGTCTGCGCCCCAAATACTTTGGGGATGAGCCAATTTGCCGATGGCGGGGTGATTGCCAGCAAGCCCTATATCTCTTCGGGGGCCTATATTGGCCGTATGTCAAATTATTGCGGAACTTGCGCCTATAAACTGGCCGAGAAAACAGGGCCAGATGCCTGCCCGTTCAACAGCCTGTATTGGCATTTTCTGCACCGCCACCGCGCCAGCTTTGACCGCAACGCGCGCATGGGGCAGATGTATCGCATTTGGGACGGCATGGCGGTCGGGGTGAAAAGCGATATTTTGGCCCAAGGCGATGCGATATTGCTGCGCCTAGACCAAGGGCAGATTGTTTAAAATCAACCGCTTATGGCTGAAGAACATCAGGGGCGGCTAAAACATCCTTGCGCCAAATGCCCGATTGGATTGTCCCATTGCTCTGGCGCATAATTCCGCGACCATCGCGCAGACCCGCCAAAAAGCCGCCTTCATATGCATCCCCATTGGCATATCGCACGCGGCCTTTGCCCGACATCAACCCGCCCTGCCATTGCCCCTCATAGTCAAAGCCGTCTTGCAGCGTCAACCGCCCCGCGCCGTGATAAAGGCCCGCGCGAAATCTGCCGCGATAGGTCAGCCCATCGCTGCCGCCTTTGATGTCGCCAAAGCCCTCACGCTGCCCATCAGACCAAGTGCCGATATAGACCGCGCCATTGGGATAACGCATCACGCCGATGCCATCGGGCTGGCCCGCCAGAAAGCTGCCTTCATAGCGCGCGCCGTCTGGATAAACCGCCGTGCCGTGACCTTGCTGGACGGCATCTTGCCATTGGCCCTTATAGCTGGCGCCATTGGCATAGCGCATCTCGCCGCGCCCATGAGGCCGCGTGTTTTGCAAAGCCCCAATGTAATGTGACTTGTCAGGATAGATGATTTGCCCTTGACCATTGATCTGGTTTGCGGCCCAAATACCGGCCTGCACCGCGCCATCATGCGAAATCAAAACGCCGGCACCGCTGCGCTGGTCTTGCGCGAAGCGTCCACGATAGTCATCGCCGCCCGCGTAGATTTGCCGCCCGCGCCCATGACGCATGCCCGCCACAAAAGAACCCACATAGATATCGCCCTTGCTTTCTTGCAGGCGGCCTTGGCCATGGATTTTGCCCGCCAGCCAGCCGCCTTGGTAGATATCCCCGCCCGCAGAGGTCAACTTGCCCGCACCCGAGGGCAGATCATCAATCAACTGGCCCAGATACACCGCGCCATCGGGATAGGTGATTTGCCCTGCCCCCTCTTTGCGCCCCTCTACCCATAAGCCTTGATAACGATAGCCAGCGGGCGCAACCCATGCGCCAGCCCCGTGATGCTGGCCGTTCACAAACGCCCCTTGATAAACAGCGCCGTCCAAATAGCGCGCGCGGCCCATGCCCGTGATTTGCCCAGAAACCCAGCCGCCTTCATAGCCTGTGCCATCGCTATAGGTGATGCGGCCAAGCCCATGGGGGCGGCCCTGTTCAAAGCGGCCTTGATACAGGGCGCCGTTGGGATAGCGGGCAACGCCAGAACCATGCATCTGGCCTTGCGACCATTGACCTGTGTATTCAAATCCATCGGGGCGCAAATAGCGCCCAGTCCCATGTTGAAGACCCGCCTCTACCGTGCCTTCGTAAATCGAACCATCTGCATAGACCTTTGAGATTACCTGTCCCTGCACAGGCGCCGTCACCGCCAACAGCAGCAAGAGCACAATGGCTTTGAGGAAAGTTGTAACCGGCATCCTTTGCAACCCTTAACACGGTAACCCAAGGCTGCATCTAAACAAGGCGCGCCGTCAAAACAAGGTGCGCGCCCTTTTGCAAGACGCGCCCATCTGCTAGAGCAAGCAAAAGTGACGGAGCCGCGCATGTCTGCAACCTTTCGCCTAACACTTGCCCAACTGAACCCCGTTTTGGGCGATTTGGCCGCCAATGCCGAAATGGCGCACCAGGCATGGCTGGAATCGCGCGCGGCAGGGGCGGATATGCTGGCCCTGACCGAGATGTTCATCACGGGCTATCAAACCCAAGATTTGGTCATGAAACCCGCCTTTGCGCGCGCGGCCATGG
>CAXNIF010000049.1:0-8958 GCA_964202345.1 Cypionkella sp. | reverse complement strand
CGATGATGCGGTATTGGCCCTGCCCGATGGCACGGGTGGGCATATCATTTGGGTGGCCATTGCTGATGTGGCCCATTATGTGCGCCGCAACTCGCCGCTTGACCGCGAGGCGCGCAAGCGGGGCAATTCCACCTATTTCCCTGACCGCGTTGTGCCGATGTTGCCCGATGATTTGTCGGGCGATTTGTGCAGTTTGCACCAAGATGTTGATCGCGCCTGTCTGGCGGTGGAAATGCGATTTGACGCGCTGGGCAACAAAATGTCGCACCGCTTTGTGCGCGGGCTGATGCGCTCGCGCGGCTCGCTGAATTATGGCCAAGTCCAAGCGGCATTAGACGGCGCGCCTGATGCGCAAACCCTGCCGCTGTTGGACAGTGTTTTGCGCCCGCTTTATGCAGCTTATGAGGCGCTAAAGCAGGCACGCGCGCGCCGTCAGCCCTTGGATTTGGAACTGCCCGAACGCAAAATTATTCTGGATGACCAAGGCCGTGTGACATCGGTCGCCTTTCGCGACCGCTTTGATGCGCATAAGCTGATCGAAGAATGTATGATCGCCGCGAATGTGGCCGCCGCCGAAGAGTTGAACACCCGCAAATCCCCGCTATTGTTTCGCGTTCACGAAGAGCCAAGCCCCGAAAAGCTGGATGCGCTGCGCGAAGTGGCCTTGGCCTCTGGTTTTGTGCTGGCCAAGGGGCAGGTGTTGCAAACAGCGCATTTGAACAAGCTATTGGCCCAAGCCGCTGGCACCGATTTTGACGAATTGATGAACATCACCACCTTGCGCGCGATGACGCAGGCCTATTACAGCCCGCAGAACTTTGGCCATTTTGGGCTGGCCTTGCGCAATTATGCGCATTTCACCTCGCCCATTCGCCGCTATTCCGATTTGATCGTCCACCGCGCCTTGATTGCGGCGCATGGCTGGGGGGGGGATGACGGGCTAAGCGCGTGGGATATAGAAAATCTTGCCGACACGGCCAAGTTGATTTCTGATACCGAGCGCCGCTCTATGCTGGCCGAGCGGGATACATCCGACCGTTATCTTGCGGCCTTTTTGGCCGATCGCGTGGGCGCGGAATTCACGGGCCGTATTTCTGGCGTTCAGCGCTTTGGCTTGTTCGTCAAGTTGGACGAGACGGGCGCAGATGGGTTGGTGCCGATGCGTGCCATTGGACGCGAGTTTTTCCACTATGATGCCGATACGCAGGTGCTGATCGGGGCCGATAGCGGGCAGGTTTTGGGCGCCGGATTGCGGGTAACCGTGCGTCTGGCCGAGGCTTCGCCCCTAACGGGTGGATTAATTTTGGATTTGTTGCACGTTGAAGGGGCCAACCTAAAGGCCCCCTTGCGCGGCAAAAATCGGTCAGGTGGGCGAAAAATTGGCAGTGCTGCCGCAAAGTCTGCCAAAATTGCCCGAAAAGTGCATCGCACACGGCGGAGCTAGATGATGCGTGCCGTGCTTGTCATGATATGCTTGGCCTTTGCGCAATTGCTTCCTGCCTATGCCCAACAAGAGGTCATAATCATGCCGCCGATTGACAGTTACACGCCCGCAGGACTTGCCGATTGGGTGGCCAATTTCAAGCCGCGCGCGCTGGCGAAAGGCGTGCCCGAATCTGTGTTTGACAGCGCCATGGCGGATGTTCACTTGTTGCCCGAAGTGATCGACAAAGACCGCCGCCAAGACGAGTTTACCCGCACCATTTGGGATTATCTGGACAGGGCCGTATCACCTGATCGTATCGCCCAAGGGCAAAGGGCGGCGCAGCACCATCAGGCGCTGCTGGCGCAAATCGAGCAGCGCTTTGGCGTTGACCGCTATATCGTTTTGGCGATTTGGGGGCTGGAAAGTGCCTATGGCGCCGTGCGCGGCGATATCCAAACCTTGTCTGCATTGGCCACGCTGGCCTATGAGGGGCGACGCGCGGCGTTTTTTGAATCCGAATTGATCGCGCTTTTGACCATCCTCGCTGAAGGAAGGGCCCAGCCCGCGCAATTGATTGGCTCTTGGGCAGGGGCGATGGGGCATACGCAATTCATGCCATCCAGTTATAGGTCTTTGGCGGTTGATTATTCGGGCGGCGATGCGCCAAATATATGGGATGATGCGCCTGATGATGCTTTGGCCTCGGCGGCGGCCTATTTGGCAAATTCAGGGTGGAAATCGGGGCTTCCTTGGGGGCTTGAGGTGATTTTGCCGCCCGGTTTTGACTATGAAATCGCTGGAAATCGCACCCAGCGCCCGCCTTCGGCTTGGGCGGCGATGGGCGTCCAGCGCGCAGACGGGGGCGCGTTTCCCGATGCTTGGGGCGCTGTGATCTTGCCCGCAGGCGCGCGGGGGCCAGCCTTTTGGGTTTCGGATAATTTTGCCGCCATTGAAACCTATAACCGCGCGGACAGCTATGTCATTGCCATTGGGCATTTGTCAGATCGCCTGCGCGGATCGCTCGCCTTTGTGCAAGAATGGCCCCGCGATTTGCGCGCGCTGACCTTGCAAGATCGTAAAGAGATTCAACAGTCTTTGCTGGATCGCGGTCTGTATGTTGGCGAGGCAGATGGCAAAATCGGCCCCTTAACGGTGGCCGCCATAAAGGCGCTGCAACGGCAGATGGGCCGCGTGCCAGATGGTTATGCCAGCACAGAAATACTTGATTTGCTGAAGTAACCAAAATGTCTGCTCTGCCGATCACTGAAATCTATCCCCTGCTGCGCGCGGCACTATCGGCGCATCGCATGGCGGTTATTCAAGCACCACCTGGCGCAGGGAAAACCACAGGTGTGCCGCTGGATTTGCTGGATTCGGGTCTTGTTCGGGGCCGTATCGTGATGCTGGAACCGCGCCGCCTTGCCGCCCGCGCCGCCGCAGAGCGCATGGCGCAAACCTTGGGCGAGGAACTGGGCCGCACCATCGGCTACCGCATTCGCGGCGAGTCGAAAACCAGCGCCGAAACCCAGATCGAAGTGGTAACCGAGGGGATCTTGACACGGATGATCCAGTCTGACCCCGAACTTCGCGGGATAGGCGCGGTGATTTTCGACGAATTTCACGAACGCAGTTTGAACGCGGATTTGGGCCTTGGGCTTGCCTTGGAAATTCGCAGCGCCTTGCGCGATGATTTGGTGATTATCGTCATGTCCGCCACCTTAGATGCCGCGCCCGTTGCCGCTTTGATGGGCGATGCGCCGTTGATTACGTCGCAAGGGCGGGCTTTTCCCGTTCAAACGCGCTGGCTGGCGCGCAGCCCTGATGCCAGTTTGCGCTATGCGGCGATGATGGCAGGGTTGGTCACGCAGGCCGCCGAGGAAACAACGGGCGGGATTCTTGTGTTTTTGCCAGGCGAAGGGGAAATCCGGCAAGTGGAGTCCCTGCTTGCGGGCAAGATGCCCGATTGCGATCTGCGCCCCTTATTTGGCGCGATGGAGTTTGCCGCCCAGCGCGCGGCCCTAGCGCCCAGCGCAAAGCGGAAAATTGTGCTGGCCACGTCGATTGCCGAAACGTCGCTGACGATCCCCGATATTCGCGTGGTGGTGGATGGCGGGCTTGCGCGGCGGGCGCGGTTTGATCCCGCCTCTGGCATGTCGCGCTTGGTGACCGAAAGAGTAAGCCGCGCCGAAGCAACCCAGCGGGCCGGGCGGGCCGGGCGCGTGGCCGAGGGGATTTGCTATCGCGCCTGGACAAAGGGCGAAGAGGGCGCATTGGCGGCATTTCCGCCGCCCGAAATCGCGGTGGCTGACCTATCGGCGCTGGCGCTAGAGTTGGCAGGTTGGGGCAGTGATGATCTGCCCTTCCTTCAGCCGCCACCCGCCCCTGCCTTGGCCGAGGCCCGCGCCTTATTGGTGGGCCTTGGCGCGCTGGACGGCGTTCGAATCACCGATCATGGCCGCGCCTTGCTGGCCTTGCCCGTTCATCCGCGCATTGGGCATATGTTGCTGAAGGCGGGGCCAAGTGCTGCGATGATGGCGGCGCTTTTGGGCGAGCGTGACCCTTTGCGCGCCGCACCGCCCGATTTGACCTTGCGACTTGCCGCAGTGCAGGATGCCCGCAGCTTTGAGAAAAATCACCCTTACGCCATTTCGATCCCGACCCTTCAGCGGATCCGCGACGAGGCCAAGCGTTTGGCCCGTGCGGTGCAACATGTGGCAAACGCCCCGCTGTCTGCCGCGCAATTGGCCGCGCTGGCCTATCCTGATCGGATTGGTCTGCGCCGCAGCGGCGATGCGCCGCGCTGGGTTTTGTCGGGGGGCAAGGGTGCGAGCATGGTCGCAGGCCAGCCTTTGTCATCGGCGCGGCTGATTGTGGCCACCGATCTTGATGGGGATCTGCGCGAGTCGGCCATACGTCAGGCGATTGCCCTCAGCGAAGGCGAGTTGCGCGCGCTATATGGCGAACAAATTGCGTGGCGCCATATTTGCACGTGGTCAAAGCGCGAGGGCAAAGTGTTGGCGCGGCGGCAAGAGGCCTTTGGCGCATTGGTTTTGGCAGATCAGGCGTGGCTGGGGGCCGCGCCCCAAGATATGGCCCGCGCCGCGCTGGACGGGTTGCGCAGCCTTGGCCTGCCTTTGACCCCATCGGCCCGCCGGTTGCGCGCGCGCATCGAATTGGCGCGCGGCGGCGGCGATGCTTGGCCAGATTGCAGCGATACGGGATTAATGGCCAGCGCCGAGGACTGGCTTTTGCCCCATTTGGCCAAATTCAAAACCGAGGCCGATTTGCGCGCGCTGGATATCACGGAGGCGCTGATGTCCCGCCTCAATTGGGATCAGGTGGCCGCTTTGGACCGCGTCGCCCCAGCCTATTTTGAAACCCCCTTGGGGCGGCGCGTTCCAATTGATTATGACGGCGACCAGCCCAGCATCGACATTCGGCTGCAAGAAATGTTCGGCGTGACCCAGCATCCCGTGGTGGGGGCGGACCGGACACCGCTGCGCGTGACGCTGTTGTCCCCGCGCCAAGCGCCGATTCAAGTCACCCAAGATATTCCCAGATTTTGGGCCACCTCTTACAAGGACGTGCGCCGCGATATGCGCGGTGAATATCCCCGCCACCCTTGGCCTGAAGACCCAACACAAGCCGAGCCTACGCTCAGGGCCAAGCCGAAAGGGACGTGAAAAAGGCCCCCAAAAGGGGGCCTTTTCGTAGTCATGGTGCTAAGGCTTAGGCCTCGGCTGGGGCTTCGGTGATTTCCAGACCCGTTTCTTGATCGACCATCTTCATGCCCAGCTTGACCTTGCCGCGATCGTCAAAGCCCAGCAGCTTGACCTTCACGTCTTGGCCTTCTTTTAGCACTTCGTTGGGGTGGTTCAGGCGCTTGTTGGCGATTTGGCTGACATGCACCAGACCATCGCGCTTGCCGAAAAAGTTCACAAAGGCCCCAAAATCGACCAGTTTCACGACTTTGCCATCGTAAATCTTGCCTTCTTCGGGTTCGGCCACAATAGACCAAATCATGTCATAGGCTTTTTTGATTGCTGCTTGGTCATTTGAGGCGATTTTGATGATACCGTCGTCATTGATATCGACCTTCGCGCCCGAAGTTTCCACAATCTCGCGGATCACCTTGCCGCCCGACCCGATCACTTCGCGGATTTTGTCGGTTGGGATTTGCAGCGTTTCAATCTTTGGCGCGTATTCGCTAAAGCCTTGAGGGGCCGACAGCGCTTTGTTCATCTCGCCAAGAATATGCAAACGCCCGTCTTTGGCCTGCGCCAAGGCTTGCGCCATAATTTCGGGCGTGATGCCTGCCACTTTGATATCCATCTGCATCGTGGTGATGCCGTTGGCCGTGCCCGCCACCTTGAAATCCATATCGCCAAGGTGGTCTTCATCGCCCAAGATATCGGTCAAAACGGCCCAGCGGCCATCATCTTCCAAAATCAGGCCCATGGCCACGCCCGCCACGGGCGCTTTTAGTGGCACGCCCGCGTCCATCATCGACAAAGAACCGCCGCAGACCGAAGCCATCGAGGAAGAGCCGTTGGATTCCGTAATTTCCGACACCACGCGAATGGTATAGGGGAAATCGGTAGGGCTTGGCAGAACAGCCTGAAGCGCGCGCCATGCCAATTTGCCATGGCCAATCTCGCGCCGACCTGGGCTGCCAACGCGGCCCACTTCGCCCACCGAATAGGGGGGGAAGTTATAGTGCAGCAGAAAATTGCTGCGCGAATTGCCGTGCAGCGCGTCGATGATCTGCTCATCTTCACCTGTGCCCAGCGTGGTCACAACCAAACCTTGGGTTTCGCCGCGGGTGAACAAGGCGCTGCCATGGGTGCGGGGCAGAATGCCCGTTTCCGACACAATCGGACGCACGGTTTTATTGTCGCGCCCGTCAATGCGCGCGCCGCCGTTGATGATATCACCGCGCAGAATGGACGATTCCAGTTTCTTGATCGCGGAGCCAAGGTTGATATCGGCGTTATCCGCCTCGTCCAATGCGGCCTTAATCGACCCCACTGCTGCCGAAATCGCATTGCTGCGGTCTTGCTTATCACGAATGGCGAAAGCAGCGCGCATTTGGGTTTCGCCTGCGGCTTTGACCCGGCCATACAGCGCGGAGTAGTCGGGCGGTGTGAAATCGAACGGCTCTTTCGCGCAATCTTCGGCAAAATCGATGATCATGTCGATGACAGGCTGCATGGCGGCATGGCCGAACTTGACCGCGCCCAGCATTTCGTCTTCGGTCAGCTCATAGGCCTCTGACTCGACCATCATCACGGCGTCTTTGGTGCCGGCGATCACCAGATCAAGGCGTTGATCGGGCGAATAACGCAGCTTGTCCATATCGTCGATGCTAGGGTTCAGCACATACGCGCCGCCCGAAAAGCCCACGCGCGCCGCGCCAATTGGCCCCATGAAGGGCACGCCCGAAATGGTCAGCGCGGCAGAGGCCGCGATCATCGCCACGATATCGGGATCATTGGTCAAATCGTGGCTCAGCACGGTCGCCATCACCAAAACTTCGTTCTTGAACCCATCTACGAACAGCGGGCGGATCGGGCGGTCGATCAGACGCGATGTTAGGGTTTCTTTTTCCGAAGGCCGCGCTTCGCGTTTGAAAAAGCCGCCTGGAATTTTACCAGCGGCATAATATTTTTCCTGATAATGCACCGTCAGGGGAAAGAAATCTTGCCCCGGTTTGGCGCTGCGGGCGTAGGTCACATTGGCCATCACCGATGTATCGCCCAAAGTTGCAATGACCGAGCCATCGGCCTGACGGGCAACCTTGCCCGATTCCAGTGTAAGGGTTTCATTGCCCCACTGGATTGATTTTTTCGTCACGTTGAACATGGATCGTTCCCTATATAGGCGCGCAGCCCCTGCCGCAGCGCCCGTCAAAAATAGCGGCCCCATTGCCGCCGCCCCCTATCCTTTGCATGTGGCCGGGGGCTGGCCTCACGTCACAGATGCGCCGCGCTTACAGGAAAAGGGCGGGTTTGGGAAGGGGGTGGGTATGTTGACAATCTTTGCCAAAATCTGTTAGCTTTTCGTCATGGCAACTATGAACATCTCCCTTCCCGACCAGATGAAGGCTTGGGCCGAGCGCCAAGCGGAAGACGGTCGTTTTTCCAATGTCAGTGACTATATGCGCGATTTGATCCGTCGCGATCAGGCGCGCAGGCAGGCTATTTCTGAAATTCAGGCGCTGATCGACGAAGGTGTGGCCAGCGGGCCTTCTATGCCCTTTGATATGGACGCGTTCATCGCCGCGCAAAAGGCGAAGTGACGCGCCATTTGCTGATCTCGCCTGCGGCTTTGGCAGATTTACAGGTAATCTGGGATTATGGTGCGCAGAACTGGTCGGATGTTCAGGCGGAAACCTACCTGACAGGGCTGCGCCGTGTGTTTAATCTGCTGCAGGATCAACCGTATATCGCACGTTTGCGATCCGAATTTACCCCGCCCGCGCGGCTGTATCGGTATCAGTCGCATGTGATTGTGTTTTTTGCGGATGAGGCCAGAGTGGACATTTCGCGTGTATTGCACAGGCGATCAAATTGGGCGGAGTTTTTGGCGGTATAGAGGTGTAATCTTGCCCCTAAAACACCCCATGCGCGCCCAGATCATTCTGCGCCTCGCCCCTTAGCAAAGCAGCGTAATGATCGCGCAGGGTGTCGGTGCCGAATTTTGGTGTAGCATCGGCGTTGTAGCCCTTCCCATCCCAAACCAGCATCGATTCAGTTCCATAATACCGCCCAATCCGCGCGAGGTTGGATTTTTCCGCGATGCGCGGGGACAGGCGGCCTAGCGTAGATAGCGCCGCGATGATTGTGTCCATCAGGGCAAGGGGCACATGTTTCACCCGCACGGGCCGCCCCAGCAAATCCCCCAGCATGGCCGCCTGATCCAGCGGCGTGATCGCGGGGCCGGGGCCGCCAATGGGCAGGATGCGGTTTTGCAGGGTGGGGTCGGCCAAGCACGCCACCAAAAAGCGAGCGAGGTCGCGGTCGGAAATTGGCTTGCAAGCCGTGAGCCGCCCATTACCAAAGACGAGAAATGGCTTGCCCGCCGCGACCCGCGCGACCTGACCTGACAGCGATTTAAAGAAGGCTGTCGGGCGCACAATACTGTAGATCAGGCCACTGGCTTGCAATTCAGCCTCAAAGGCCAGCTTGGCGCGTTGAAATGCGAGGTGCGGTTTTTGAACACAGATAGCCGACAGCAAAACGAAGTGCTGAACGCCCGCAGCGCGGGCAGCCGCTAAGGCCAAATGATTGGCCCGATGATCAATAGCCCAAGCATCCTTTGGCGCACCCGTGCGCGAGGCCAGACAAGATATAATTGCATCAAAATCCCGTCCCTCTATTGCATGGGCGACTGCACCTTCTTGGGTAACTTCGGCAATTATCATTGGGCAGTTCAGATCACTTGGCTTGCGCACCAGCGCCGTCACCTCATGCCCCGCCGCCCGCAGCGCCAAGACTGTGGCCTGCCCAATCGTGCCCGTCGCCCCCAAAAGC
>CAXNIF010000048.1:0-9025 GCA_964202345.1 Cypionkella sp. | reverse complement strand
ATATGATGCGGTGAATCTGCGCATTTATCGGGCCGAGGCGCGGCTGGATGTGATCACCCAAGAGGATGAGGAACATCTGCGCCGCGCAAGGGTGATGCTGAAAGATACGATCTGGGCGCGGCTGAAATAGGCTTAGGTCGCGATGCTGTAGGGCAGGATATCGCGCTGATCGTGGTTGACGCGCAGGCGGCGCTCGAGCGGCGGGATAGATCTTTGATGACAATCTTGCCGCTCGCAGATACGGCAGGAAATGCCAATGGGATCAAAGCGGCCCTTAAGGTCGAGGCCATCGGCATAGACCAGTGCCCCTGCATGGGCGATCTCGCAGCCAAGGCCAATGGCATAACGGCGCACGGGGGCAAGATAGGCCCCGCCGGGTTTGGATACATCACGCGCGAGGCAAAGGTAACGCACGCCATCGGGCGTTTCGGCCAATTGACGCAAGAAATGGCCCGGCGTTTCAAAAGCGCGGTGCACGTTCCACAGCGGGCATGCCCCGCCAAAGCGGGCAAATTGCAGCCGCGTGGCCGAATGGCGTTTGGTGATCGTGCCAGCCTGATCGACGCGCACAAAGAAAAACGGCACGCCTTTTGCGCCCGGCCGTTGCAAGGTGGATAGCCGATGGGCCACTTGTTCGATCGATGCGCCAAACATATCGGCCAACCGCTCCAGATCGTGGCGCAGCTCATTTGCCGCGGCCAAAAAGGCGCGGTAGGGCATCAGCGCGGCCCCTGCAAAATAATTGGCCATGCCGATTTTGGCGATATCGCGCGCTTCGACAGATTGAAAGCGGGCCAAATCCAGCATGGCCTCGATCAGATCATTTTGGGTTTGCAGCGCCACTTGATACAGCGCCTGAAAGCGCTGGGTGGGGGCGGACGCGCGGGCGGCCAGATGCAGGCGGCGCTGGGCGGGATCATAGCGTCGCAGGGTGCTGTCTGGGCTAAGTTCGGTGTCGATTCCGCGCTTGGCCAAGGCTTCGGTGGCGGTTATCAGCATATCTTGCCCCGCCGGGGCGGCGGCGGCGAAATGTTCGGCGGCGCGGTCAACGGCATCGACGTAATTATCGCAGTAATGAAAGAAATCGCGCACCTCATCCCAATGCGAGGCGCGCAGGGCGGCATCATCGCGGCCTAATGCTTCGTCCAAGGAGGCAAGGCGTTCGTGGCTTTGGCGATAGGCGTGGTGCAAATCCAAAAAGGCGCGGGCAAGGGCCGGGGCGTTGCTGGCCGCAAGGCGCAGGTCTGCCAAGGGCGGGGAGGATTTGGCAAAGATCGGGTCGGCCAGCGCCTCGCGCATGTTGGACACAAGCCTTTCGCCTTCGCCTGCGTTCAACTCGGTGACATCCAGCCCAAATTCAGAGGCCAGCGCCAGAACCACAGCCGCAGAAACCGGGCGGTGGTTGTTTTCCATTTGATTAAGATAGGGCAAAGACACCCCCAATTTGCCTGCAAAGGCGCGCTGGGTCAGGGCAAGGCGGCCGCGCAGCTCGCGCAGCTTGGCGCCGGCATAAAGTTTTTGAATGGCCATATCTTCCCCCAAGTTTGCAAACCAAAGCTTGGCTTTGCAAACCGCGCGCGTCAAGCTTTAGCCTTTGCGCATCACCGGTAAGATGCACAAAACAGATGCAGCAGAGGAGGCTAGCATGACCAGCACCAGCGGCAACTCTCCCGTGCCGTGGTGCAGCACAACCCCCGCCAGCGCCGCCAGCCCCGCGCCGCCCGCCAGCATCAGCGCCGCCCCAAGGCCCGAAGCAGACCCCGCCAAATCAGGCCGCACCGACAAAATTCCAGCATTGGCTGACGGCAAGGATACCCCATTGCCCACGCCCAGCAGCATCATCAGCCCAAAGAACATGCCCGGCCCCGAGATATCCAAAACTGTTGCCAGCGTCAGCAGGGCCATGCCCGCCAGCGTGGCAAGCGCACCCAGCATCACCATGGCGTTCATGCCCACCCGTTCTGAATACCGTCCCGCCAGAAAATTGCCCCCCGCATAGCCCAGGGCAATCAATGCAAAATACATCCCAATCTGCGTTGGGCTTAGGCCAAACACCGCGCTGCCGACATAAGGCACCCCGCCAAGCGCGGCAAAAAACGCCCCCGAGGCAAAAGCCGCCGCCCCCGCATAGGCCCAAAAGCGCGACGAGGTGAGCAAAGCGGGATATTGGCGCAATTGCGCAGCAAGGCTGATGTCGCTGGCCGCATGGGTTTCGCCCAAATCGGCCCAAACCAAAAGCAGCACCAGCGCGCCTGATACGCCCAAAAACGCGAAACTGGCCCGCCAGCCAAAGGATTCGTCCAAAATGCCGCCAATGCTGGGGCCAATCATCGGAACCAGCGCCATTCCCATGGTCACATAACCAATCATAGATGCCGCACGCGCATCAGCGACCACATCGCGGATGATCGCGCGCGACAGTGCAATGCCCGTGGCCACCACAGCCTGCAACATACGAAAAAACAAGAATACGCCAGCGGTTGGGGCCAAAATTGTCCCAAGGGTTGCTATCAAGAACAGGATCAATGTTCCCAAAACAATGGGGCGGCGGCCATAGCGATCTGACAGGGGCCCAATAAAAATTTGCAGCACCGCCGAGAGCGCCAAATACAGCGTCACCGATTGTTGCATCACGCCATAGGGCACGCCAAAGGACTGCGCCATTCTGGGCAGAGATGGCAGAAAAATATTCATCGACAAAGCCGAAATTCCCGCCAGCAGCGTTAAGGTCAAAATACTGGGCGGCGTGGCGCGGGACAAGAACACAGAGGGCGGCAAAATCTATCCGATGCAAGATTGAATTTTGGCCAAATAAACAGCACCGCTATTTTTTGGCACGGCTGCTCCTCTCTACTGCGCTTAGGGCTCAAAGCCAATGGGCAGAAAAATTCGCAAATTTGCAGTTTGCAGAAATTGCCCTGCCAATTGTTTGCAAATTTTCTCATTAGCGCTAGGACGCGTGTCGCTGCTGCCCTATGGTGCTGCGCAGGAATGGCCAGCCGACGTGCCAAAGACGTGGAGGGGGAACCCATGAAAGACATTTTGCAACAACTTGAGGCGCGCCGTGATTTGGCCCG
The DNA here is from genome assembly GCA_964202345.1 of Cypionkella sp. Classification (GTDB taxonomy): domain Bacteria; phylum Pseudomonadota; class Alphaproteobacteria; order Rhodobacterales; family Rhodobacteraceae; genus Cypionkella. The sequence continues at coordinate 5,948 of CAXNIF010000048.1, read as the reverse complement.
CGCCGGGGGCGGCCAGCGGCGCATTGAGGCACAGCATGCCAAGGGCAAGCTGACCGCGCGCGAGCGGGTTGAATTGCTGCTTGATGAGGGCAGTTTCGAAGAATTCGATATGTTCGTCACCCATCGCTGCACCGATTTTGGCATGCAAGATGAACGCCCCGCAGGGGATGGGGTTGTCACAGGTTGGGGCACGGTCAATGGCCGCATGGTCTATGTCTATGCCCAAGATTTCACGGTGTTCGGCGGTTCTTTGTCCGAGACGCAGTCGAAAAAGATATGCAAAATCATGGATATGGCCATCCAAAATGGCGCGCCGATTGTCGGGATCGCCGATAGCGGCGGCGCGCGAATCCAAGAGGGCGTGGCCAGCCTTGCCGGCTATGGTGAAGTGTTCCAGCGCAATATCCTGGCCTCGGGTGTGGTGCCGCAAATCAGCCTTATCATGGGGCCTTGCGCGGGCGGGGCGGTCTATTCGCCTGCCATGACCGATTTTATTTTTATGGTCAAAGACAGCAGCTATATGTTCGTCACGGGGCCAGATGTGGTGAAAACTGTCACCAACGAAGCCGTCTCCGCCGACGAGCTGGGCGGGGCGGCCACCCATACCAAGAAATCATCCGTGGCCGATGGGGCCTTTGAAAATGATGTCGAAGCTTTGGCCGAAACGCGCCGCTTGATTGACTTTTTGCCGCTGAACAACCGCGAAAAAGCCCCCGTGCGCCCGTTTTTCGACGATCCCGCGCGGCTGGAACCCAGTTTGGATACGTTGATACCTGACAATCCCAACCAACCCTATGATATGAAAGAATTGGTGCTGAAGATCGCTGACGAGAGCGATTTTTTCGAAATCCAACGCGAATTTGCCGCCAATATCATCACAGGTTTTGTGCGGATCGAAGGGCAGACGGTGGGGGTTGTCGCCAATCAGCCGATGGTGCTGGCAGGATGCCTTGATATTGATAGCGCGCGCAAGGCGGCGCGGTTTGTGCGCTTTTGCGATGCGTTCGAAATTCCGATCTTGACGCTGGTTGATGTGCCAGGGTTTTTGCCCGGGGTGCAGCAAGAACTGGGCGGCGTGATTAAACATGGCGCAAAACTGCTGTTTGCCTATGGCGAGGCCACCGTGCCCAAGGTGACGGTCATCACCCGCAAAGCCTATGGCGGGGCCTATGTGGTGATGGCCAGCAAACCGCTGCGCGGCGATTTCAACTATGCTTGGCCCACCGCCGAAGTGGCGGTGATGGGGGCGAAAGGGGCCACGGAAATCATCCATCGCGGCAAAGCCCCCGAAGATATTGCCCGCTTGACCGCCGAATATGAAGACCGCTTTGCCAATCCCTTCGTGGCGGCGGAAAAGGGTTTTATCGACGAGGTGATCCGCCCCCATTCCACCCGCCGCCGCGTGGCCCGCGCTTTTGCGTCCCTTCGGGGCAAGCGGCAGGCGAACCCGTGGAAAAAGCACGACAATATTCCGCTATAGGTGCGCGATGGAGCAAGAGGAATTGGACATCACCTTGGGGGACGGCACGTTGATTGAGGTGCCGTCACAACAGGAGGTGACCTTGCTGGATGTCATTTGGAACTCTGAGGGGCCAGAGGGCCCGGCGCCGCGCTTTCGCTTTTTGGCCCCCGCAATTTCGCGCGATGGCGGCAGCATCGATTTTGCCACCGCCGAAGCGGATTTTCAGCATTTGTGCGAAGGCTTTGTGCAGGCGCAATTGGCCCAGCGTGGATTGGCCGCGCCGATGGTCTTGATCGCGCTCTATGACCGTGCAGTGGCCTTTGGCACATCGGATCCCGACAGCACCCAATTCATCGAAGCCTTTCGCTTGGACGGCGCGATCTGCACGCGCGAGATTTTCTAATGCGCCGCCCTCTGCACCCCCATGCCATGACCAAAGGGGCCGCGCAAATTGCGGGGCGCGCCAAAATTGCGCGGCCTTGCCAGCCCTTTTATGCGCCAATCCGCTTGAGCGTGCGCGCGCTTTGTGACAGCAGCCCTTGCGGGGCTGGGGCATGGATGAGCTGGCCCGCAGCACAGGGGGCATTATGTTAAAGCATCGCGGATTTCCCGGCCGTCTGCCGGGGACAGATTATCAATTCACCATTCGGCGGGCAAACCATCGGGACGGGCCAACAAAATTGGTGCGGCGCGAGCGCTACGCTGACCGCAAACACGCCGATCGCATGGCCGATACCGCCTTTATGGCCGCGCTTTGGGCGCAATTTGGCGAAGATGTCTTTGAGCGCGGCAATTTGGATGCAGGGCGTTTGTCTTGGCTGCTGGGCCGCGAAGTTGTGCCCGCCTCTGACCCGTTCGATCCTGCCAGCTATGAGGCGCTTTTGCGCATTGATGTCAAACGCGCCGCCGTATCCTTTCCCCAAGTTTTTGCCGAAGATGCCGAGCCGATGGATTTTTCCGATTGGGAAGACGACGAGGATGACGACGACAGATGAGACGGGCGCGCGCAGATTTTGGGCAGATTTCAGCGCAGATTGTCACCTGCGACAACTTGCCTTTTGCGCAGCCCGCCATCACCGGCGATAAGTGGGGGGCTGCGCGGATCAACAGCATCCACGCCGTTTCTTTTGGCAAAGCCGGTCTTTGCGATTTTTTCCCTTTGAACTGGCCCAGCCCCTTTGGGGCTGGGTCTTTTTCTCAACGGCCCATGGTGCGGGAAACAAGGGCGCGGGGAGCAAAGGCGCGGGAAAAAAATGCTTTGCATGACCGGCGCTATGCGTTAGAATCAAGACCAATAACAACAAACGATCTAGGCAAATCATGCGAAAACTATTGGCACTTGGCCTATTGGCCATGCCCCTTTCAGCCTGTCTGGACAATGACATTCAGCGCGGGCTTTTGGGTGCGGGTGTGGGCGCAGCGCTTACATATAGCACGGGCGGATCAATTGGTGCGGGGGCCGTCTTGGGTGGCCTTGCGGGAACGCTGTGCGACGACTTTAACGCTTGCGGGCCGCGTTACTAATTCAGCTTTGACCTTTGGGTCTAATGTCACCGAATGGCCAAGTGGGCAAAGCGCCCGCTTGGCCATTTTTCATTTTGCGCCAAGGGCTTTGGCCCGTTCTTGGCCCAATCGCCTATTTGCCAAGGAGCTTGCCCATGTTTAAGAAAATCCTGATCGCCAATCGCGGCGAAATCGCCTGCCGTGTGATCAAGACCGCGCGCAAAATGGGCATTCAGACGGTGGCGGTCTATTCCGATGCCGACAGGGGGGCGCTGCATGTGGAAATGGCCGATGAGGCCGTGCATATCGGCCCCTCACCCGCGGCGCAAAGCTATATCGTGATTGAAAAAATCATGGCGGCGATTGCGCAAACGGGGGCCGAAGCGGTGCATCCCGGCTATGGGTTTTTGTCGGAAAACATGAATTTCGCTGCCGCCCTTGAAGCGGCGGGCGTGGCCTTTATCGGCCCGCCATCCACGGCAATCGAAGCGATGGGCGATAAGATTACATCCAAGAAAATCGCGCAAGAGGCGGGGGTTTCCACGGTTCCCGGCCATATGGGGCTGATTGCCGATGCCGATGAGGCCGCGCGCATTGCCGCCCAAATCGGCTATCCGGTGATGATTAAGGCCAGCGCCGGCGGCGGCGGCAAGGGCATGCGCATTGCCTGGAATGACAATGAGGCGCGCGAGGGTTTTGGATCTTCCAAAAATGAGGCAGCGGCAAGTTTTGGCGATGATCGCATCTTTATCGAAAAATTCGTCACTCAGCCGCGCCATATTGAAATTCAGGTGCTGGGCGACAAGCATGGCAATATCGTCTATCTGCACGAACGCGAATGTTCGATTCAGCGGCGCAATCAAAAGGTCATCGAAGAGGCACCTTCGCCCTTTTTGGACGAGGCCACGCGCAAAGCGATGGGCGAGCAGGCCTGCGCGCTGGCGCGGGCGGTGGGTTATACCAGCGCGGGGACCGTCGAATTTATCGTGGACGGGGATCGCAATTTCTATTTCCTTGAAATGAATACCCGCCTGCAAGTGGAACATCCCGTGACAGAACTGATTACGGGGGTGGATTTGGTCGAACAGATGATCCGCGTCGCGGCGGGCGAGAAACTGCCCTTTGCGCAGGCGGATTTGAAAATCAACGGCTGGGCGATGGAAAGCCGCCTTTATGCCGAAGATCCCTATCGCAACTTTTTGCCCTCAATTGGCCGCCTCACCCGCTATCGCCCCCCGATGGAAGGGGCCACAAAAACGGGCGGCATTGTGCGCAATGATACGGGCGTTTTCGAAGGCGGCGAGATCAGTATGTTTTACGATCCGATGATTGCCAAGCTGTGCACATGGGCCCCCACCCGCGCGGGCGCTATTGACGAAATGCGCATCGCGCTGGACAGTTTTGAAGTCGAAGGCATCGGCCATAACTTGCCGTTTGTGGGCGCGGTGATGGATCACCCGCGCTTTCAATCTGGCCATATCACCACGGCCTTTATCGCCGAAGAATATCCCGAAGGGTTTCAGGGCGCAGTATTGGACAGCGCCACCATGACCCGCGTGGCGGCGGCGGCGGCGGCGATGAACCGCGTGGCCGAAATTCGCCGCACCAAAGTGTCGGGGACAATGGACAACCACGAACGCCGCGTGGGCGATGATTGGGTCGTGACGCTGCAAGGCGTGGAGCATACTGTCAAAATCGCCGCCGATCATGATGGATCGACAGTGCATTTTGCCGATGGAACGTCTTGCCGCGTGACCTCTGATTGGACACCGGGGCAGCCGCTGGCGTCTTTGATGGTCGATGGTCTTGCGCTGGTGATGAAAGTGGGCAAAATCAGCGGCGGCTTTCGTCTGCGATTGCGCGGGGCAGATGTGAAATGCTTTGTGCGCAGCCCGCGTCAGGCGGCGCTGGCCAAGTTGATGCTGGAAAAACTGCCGCCCGATACATCGAAATTCCTGCTTTGCCCGATGCCCGGCCTTGTGACCAATGTCTTGGTCGCAGCAGGCGATGAGGTGCAAGAAGGCCAAGCGCTGGCCACCGTCGAGGCGATGAAGATGGAAAACATCCTAAAGGCCGAACGCAAAGGCGTGGTCAAAGCGGTGAAGGCCGCTGCAGGAGCCAGCCTCCGGGTTGATGATGTGATTATGGAGTTTGAATGAGATGACCGCTTTCGGCGATCAATGGCTGGCCCTGACCCTTGCGACATTGGCGATTTTCGCGATTGCCTTTGCCGCAATGGACGAGGCGAGCGTGGTGCGCCGTGTGTATCGGGATTTTGTTTTTCTTATTGCGGCACCTTTAATTGCTTTGATCAGTTGGGCTTTGTTTGCCTTGTCGCGCGCAACCGAATTGCCCTTGCCTCTGTGGCAGGCGCTGATTGCGGGGCTGGTCATTGCTTCGGGTTGGCTGACCACGGCGATCTTTGCAGAACTTGCGCGGGCGCGTGGCAAAGCGGAACGGATGCGCGATTATCACAAAGCGATTTATGCCGAAATTCGCACCACTCTTAGTTCGCTCTTCAATGATGGCGAAGCGCAAACCTATGCCGCCAGTATTATCGAAAAGATGCAGGCCGAACCCGATTTCGTGCCATTTATTCCGTTGGAAAAACACGATTTCATCTATACCAGCATATCGTCCCATATCGACGTATTGCCGCGCCAGACCATCGATGCGATTGTCGCCTATTATAGTCAAGTGGCGTCAATTGCCGCACTTGCCGATGACATGCGCAGCGCAGGCTTTCAAGCACTTAGCCACCAGCGCCGTATCGCAATGTATTCCGATTATACGAAAATGCGCGAAGTGGCGTTTAACTTTGGCACCCACGCGCTGCGTTTGATTGCCGCCTATTCCGATGGCGGCGCATGTGCCGCCCAAAGCATCCTCAATACCCAGGGCGCGGCCCTGTCCGCCCCGTCACCGGAATGGGAGTGAGTGGAATGTTTGGGTCTTTGTCCATCGTCCAGCCCCTGTTTTTCTG
>CAXNIF010000047.1:0-9027 GCA_964202345.1 Cypionkella sp. | reverse complement strand
TTGGGCAGACCCAAATCCAACAGGGTCTGCGCCCCAATAATAGAGCGCGTGCGCCCTGCGCAATGCACAACGATCGGGCGCTGTGGCGGCACCATATGGGCGCGCAAGGCCAATTCGCCATTGGGGCAATTTTGCGATTTGGGCAAGGTAAAGGCGCGATGTTCGGCCAAAGGCCGCACATCCAAAAGTAAAGGCGCGTCTGGCCCGTTCAAACGTTGGGCCAATTCTTTTGGGCCAATTTCGGGAATGTTATTGCGGTGCTGCACCCATTCGCCAAAGGCCTTTGACCAGCTATGAACGCCCTTGAACAGCGGCAAGCCGGCCTGCTGCCATGCAGGAACCCCACCTTGCACAATCTCTATGTTGCGATAACCCAATTCATGCAAATGACGCGCCGCGCGCGCCGCCACCCCATCTGCGCCATCGATCAGCACAATCGGCGTATTCAGACGGGGTATCTTTTGCGCAATGTGCAATTCTAGCACCGAATAGGGCAGATTGACCGATGCAAAGGCATGGCCTTCGGCCGCCTCGCCTTGTTCGCGCAGGTCAAGAAAGGCCCATTCGCCCTGACATGCGCCCATGCCGGGGCGAAGCCGCGCCAGAACGGCGCTGGGCGTGATCAATCCTGTCGAGATCATGTCACAGGCGCCTTTGTCGCGGGGCGGTCGAACAGGCCGGATGGGCCGCTTTGCAGGGTGATCAAATCGGCTGTCACCCCAAGGGAAAAAAGCTGCTCAACCCCAAGCCCACCCAAATTTTGCGCGGCGGCCAAAAATGCGGCGCGCTGCGGTGCAGAGACTGCGCTGGCTGTCAAATTGTCGAACTTCGCCAGGTAATCTTTGGCCGTCCAAGGCGCAGCGCCTTTGGGATGAGAATCGGCCACGGCGAGGGACATTTCATCTTGCGCGCCATTTTGATAGGTGATCACGGCCCGAGCGCCATGATCTTTGTCCAGCGGCGCCGCGCGATCAAACCTTTGGTTCCACGCGTCATCCTCAAGGGTCGCGACTTTGCGCCACAGTGCCACAAAGTCAGGCTCGGCAATGCGAGAGGGATCGTAGCTGCGCTCGTGATGCCAAAATCCATCTACTAGCGCGCGGGCAAATTGAAACGGCGCGCTATGGTCTAGCGTCTCGCGGCTGGCGGCAGGATCCCATTTATCCGGATCACCTGACCCAGAGCCCATCACCATATGCGTCATGCGTTTGGTATGCAGCGTGACGGATTTGATGGCGGCCAAGTTTAAATTGCGGCCATGTAATCGCAGCGCCAAATCGATGATCGCCTGCCCATGATAGCCCGCCGAATGCGCCTTTGGCAGGGTTGACAAGATGGCGCGGCAAGGTTGATCGGGACTGGGCAGGTGCAACTCGGCCTCGGCACCGCCCAAAAGCACCGCCAATATGCCATAATCACCTTCATAAATCGGCGATGGGGCGCTTTCGCCGCGCAACGCGCGGTCAACAGCCTCGATCGCGGTTTTTCCCACATGGCCCGGGGCCGCCGCCTTCCAAGAAGAAATCCGCCCCTTGCGCAATTGCCGCGTGCTGAGGGACAAATAGGCCGCAAGGTTAATTGCCTCATAGCTGACGGCTTTGGGCAGATGCAGCATAGCCCCTAGACCTGCAGCAATCGCCGGGCCAAGATGGGCCAAATGATCGATACGGTGGCGCTGCAAAGGCAAGGCTGTGACCAAAGCGGTTTGCACCTCGTATGACACCAAAATACCCCGTAATAAATCATCCCCCCTGCAGCCAAACTGCTGCGCCACGGCAAGCAAACTCATCATGCAATCGGCGGGGTGGCTGCTGTCTAGGGCAAAAAAGCTGTCGTGAAAATCCAACTCGCGCACGGCGGTGGCATTGGCATAGGCGGCCCAAGTGCAATGCACGCGCTGATCCTCGCCCAGACCAATCAGCCGCGCGCCCTGCCCCGCGCCAAAGCACATGGCCGCCCCGCGCGCTGCGGCCACGGGCGCACGGTTCAAGGCCGCGACAGCGATACCTACCGCATCAATCAACCGCAATCCCGCCAACTTGGCGGCCTGCGCATCCACTGGGCGCGGGGCAAAGGCAAGTTCCGCCAGCTTCCAAGCCAATTGTTCCTGTGCCGCAGGACGGTCATCAGGGGCGCAAGGCCGAAAGCGGGTTGTGACGGTCATTATGCGGCCTCTTGCGCGATTTTCCGTGCCGCTTTACGCGCCGAAAGCACATCCCGAATGGCCGAGCCAACCACGAATAGCACCGCCACGCTGAGCAGACCAAAGGCGATCGGCGTTTCCCAAAAAATCCTATGATCGCCCGATGTCAATTCCAGCGAGCGACGATAATTCGCTTCGACCAGATAGCCAAGCACCAGCCCCAAAACCATGGGCAAAAAGGGAAAGCCAAAGGCGCGCATCAAATAGCCGACCACGCCAAATAGCAGCACCAAATATAGATCGAAGGTGCTGTTGTGGATAGAATAGATGCCCGAAAACACCAAAGCAAAAATTGCCGCCATCAAATAGGGTTTAGGGCGGTTCACCAACCAAAGCGCGGGCGTCATCATCAAAACGCCCAAAAACAATTGCGCCACATTGGCCACGGCCAAACCGCCAAACAGACCATAGATAAATTCTGGCTCTTTGGCAAAGAGCATCGGGCCAGGCTGCAACCCATGGATCAGCATCCCCCCCATCAAGATCGCGGCAGAGTTCGACCCGGGAATACCAAAACTTAGCACCGGCACTAGGGCGGTGCACGCGACGGCATTATTGGCAGCCTCGGGCGCGGCAATACCCTCGGGGGCACCTTTGCCAAACATGTCAGGCTCTGACGACCACCGCCGCGCTTCGTTATAGGACATAAATGCCGCCACCGACCCGCCCGCCCCAGGCATAACACCTTCAAAAATACCGATGCCGCTGCCAATGCCTTGGGCCCGCCAAAGTTTGCGCCACTGGCCAAAAGATGGGAGCTTGATCCGCGTTTGCTTTTGATCCGTCTTTCCCCAATCTGGGGTATTGGCGGTCATCATCAATTCCGACATGGCAAACACGCCGACCATGACAATCACATAAGGAATCCCTGTCAAAAGTTCGGGTGTGCCAAAGGTAAAGCGGCTAACGCCCGACAAAGGATCTGTGCCGATGGTGGCAATCATCATGCCAATTGTGGCCGCGATCATGCCTTTGACCAGCGATCCGCTGGACAAGGATACAATCACCGATAGGCCCAAAATTCCCAATGCGAAATAAGCGGGGAAATTGAACGAGAGCGCGACGCGGGCCAAAGGCTCGGTGAACAGCACCAGAAAGATCAAACCAAAAAGACCGCCCACCACGCCCGATTGCAGTGAAATGCCCAGCGCCTCACCCCCGCGCCCTTGGCGGTGCATGGCGTAACCATCAACAACAGTTGCCGCCGCGGCATTTGTGCCCGGTGTGTTGATCAAAATCGCTGGAATCGATCCGCCATATTCCGCGCCCACATAGGTGGCCGCCAGCAATACGATGGCGGGAATAGGATCCATGCCATAGGTAAAGGGCAACAGCAGTGCCAATGCTATCGAAGGGGATATGCCAGGCAGCGCGCCGCCGACAATACCCCAAGCCACCCCAGCTATCGCAAAAAAGATTGCCGGAGATGTTGTCAAAACAGTGAATGCCATAGCCAAGCCATCCATGAGCTTTTGCCTCTCTGGCACCTTTGCCGATGCCGCAGTAAATGAAGGTGAAATATCGCCCCGGCCGGATTGCCGCCCAAGGGATCGCTTTGTCAGGGCAGTAGGCTGACCCATATACCTGCGGGCAGCGGGATTCCCAAAATCTGCACAAACAGAAAGTAAAAGAAAACCGCGATCCCCACGGCAAGCGCCGCCGTATAGGCCCCCACTTTCGCGCCCATATATACCGACATCGCGAAAAACAGCGCGGTGATCGAGAGGACATAGCCCAATCTGGGCAAAAGCAGAAGATAGATGATGCCAATGCCAATAACGCCCGCCGCGCGCAAATGTTCGCGCGGCGAAAAATAATGCGCGCCCGCCTCTTTGGGACGCGCGGCCGCTTTGCCCGTGCGGGCGGCTTTCGCCGCACGCACGAACATCATTTCAATGGCAATCGCCCGCAAGATCAAGATCGTCGAGAACAACACCATAGCATAGGCCAAAGCCATCGGAATTGCAGCCGCGTTCACTGCCCCATCCAGCGGGCTGATCGGAATGCGGGCGGCTTTCCACCAATAGGCCCCAGCAAATACAATGCCACCAAGGCCCAACCAAACATCCCTAGGGATTTGAAAGCGAACGTCACTCTGCGTTTCCATGTTGACCACCACAAATTACTTCAAGATGTCGTATTCAATCAAAAATGCTTTTTGCGTTTCGGCAAAAGCATTCAAGAACGCATCGTATTCTGCGGCATCCATCTTGGTGGCAACCAAGCTTTGCGCGTCATACCATTCTTTGAACTCAGGATCTTTCAGCACATTATCAATACCAACTGACCACAAGTCTTTGATCTCTTGCGGCAAGCCGCGCGGGCCAGCGATGCCGCGAAACTTGGTGACAACCAAATCAACGCCTTCTTCACGCGCGGTGGGCACATCGGGGAAATTTGGCAAACGCGCTTCGGTATAGGTCGCCAAGATACGCACTTCGCCTGCCTCAATTTGGGCCGACAACTCTTGCACCTCGCCAATCGCCACCGAGACAGTGCCGTTCAGCACGCTGATCAGCAGCTCGCCGCCGCCGTCATGTGTGATAACAGGCGATGTAACCCCTGTGATGGCCTTGAACTGCTCCATCACCTGACGATCCAACGATCCCGGCGTTGTCACCCCAAACAAGACAGCAGCAGGATCAGCCTTGGCCGCCTCGACCAATTGAGTGAGGGACATAAACGGGCTGTCGGACTTTACGAAAACGATTTGCGGGTCCATGAACACATTGGCCACGCCTTCCATATCGGTAAAGTCGAATTCCAATTCCGACAAAAGCGATGTGTTGATATAGGTTGGCGTTGTGCCATAAAAAATTGACCCATCTGCGGGCGATTGTCCCAGCTTGGCCATGGCATTGGCACCGCTGCCGCCCGTGACATTTTCCACCACAAAGTTGGTGCCCATGGCTTTGCCCAAAAATCCCACCATCCCGCGCAAGAACACATCTGTGCCGCCGCCCGCCGATGAATGCGTCACGAGTGTGACAGGGTTGATTGGATAGCTTTGCGCGGCCACCGTATTTGCCCCCGCCAAAACCAATCCTAACGACAAGGCTGCTGTGCCTAATCTTTTTACGAATGAACGATGCATCTGATCTCCTCCCTAATTCAGCTGCTGACAGTTGCCATGCCCCACATCTCCCGCAGGCAACTGTTGATCATTACAATCATGACACCTACAAAGATGTCAATCGTAAACAATCTACACTTTAGGAGCGCATCATGCCAAAACCCGACCAAGCCTGCCAAGCCACGCATGATATGGCCCAATATATCTCTCAGGCGTTGCAGATGCCGCTGCCCCTCCCTGTCGAAGAAAAGACCACGCTGCATGTGCTGGACACGCTGGCGGCGACGATTTCCGGAAGTGTTCTGCCCGGCGGGCAGGCGGGGACGCGGGCGGCGCACCGTTTGGGCGGGCCCGCAGAATCGCTGGCAATCGGGGCGCAGCTTTTGGTGGGCGCACCCCAAGCGGCCATGGCCAATGCCATGGCCGCCCATGCCGACGAAACCGATGACAGCCATGTGGGCGGGCGGTTTCACCCTGGCTGTGCAGTCGTGCCCGCAGCTTTGGCAATGGCTGAATGCTATGGGCGCAGCGGCCCTGAATTTTTACGCGCGGTGGCGCTGGGCTATGATATCGGCGCACGCGCCGTTATGGCATTGGGGGTCAAATCGGCCGACACCGCCCGCTATTCGACCCATAGTATTGGCGCAAATTTCGGCGCGACCGCTGCGGCAACGGCGCTGGCCGGGCTTGACGCAGAAGGGGCGCGCTATGCGCTGTCTTATGCGGTTCAGCAAACTTCGGGTGTGCCCTATTGGCGGCGCGACAAAGACCATATTGAAAAGGCTTTTGACTTTGGCGGGATGGGCGCACGCAATGGCGTTTTGGCGGCGTTGATGGTGGCCGAAGGCTTTAGTGCGGTGGATGGGGTGCTCACCGGTGCGCCATCTTTTCTATCGGCTTTCGCACAAAACCCGCGCCCCAAAGCCCTGTGCGATGCTTTGGGGGAACGCTATGAAATCATGGAGGCGGCCATAAAGAAATGGTGCGTCGGATCGCCCATTCAGGCCGCGCTGGATGCCTTGACCACATTGATGGCCCGCCACAATTTAACCCCAGATATGGTGGCGCGTATCACCGCCATCATGCCCGATGACCGCTTACATATCGTCGATAACCGCGACATGCCCGATGTCTGCTTGCAGCATTTACTGGCGATAACGCTGCTGGACGACGGCCTTAGCTTTGCGGCGGCGCATGACCATGAACGCATGAAAAGCGCAGCGGTTTTGGATCTGCGGAAACGAATTTTTGCAATTGGTAACAAAGAGTTATCAGATGCGCTTCCGCCGCGACAAGCCATCATTGAAATCGAAACGATCCAAGGAGAAACCTTGCGACATCACACAAGGGCCGTTTTGGGAACACCCGCCAACCCCATGAGCCGCGCGCAAGTCGCGCAGAAGGCCCATGATTTGATGCACCACATCTTAGGCGAATTGGGGACGCAAGCGCTGATCAATGCCACCCTAAATCTAGCGTCCTTGACCGATATGCGCGCCTTGCGCCCCCTGCTGCTGGCGCGGCAGCTTTAGGATGGGATGCGGGCCAATCACCCCATCTTAGGGCATATACATCCCGCCACTGACATGAACTGTTTGTCCCGTCATGAACCGCGCCTGCGGCATGCACAACGATAGGATCATAAAGGCGGCTTCCTCGATCTCACCTTCACGGCCCAAGATCGGCCCGCCGCTGGCCATCGCGGGCGACTCACCCGCCGTGGCCGAGCGTTGCCCCCCAATCTTTCCTGGGGCGACGCAATTGACCGTAATGCCGCGATCCGCAAATTCAGCCGCCAAAGATTTGGTCAGCCCCACAAGTCCCGCCTTACCCGTGGCCACTTGCGCGCGGGCTTTTGCCCCCACATGCGCCGAGACGCCGCCCAAATTCACAATCGTGCCGCCGCCGCGTGTCAACATGCTACGTATGGCTTCGCGGCTGCACAAAAACGTCCCGTCTAAAATCACCGAAATTGGCCCACGCCATTCCTCTAACGTCATTTCGGTAAAGGCCTTTTGGCCGCGAATGCCCGCGTTGTTGATCAAGATATCCACACCGCCAAAATGGTCTTGAACCGATTTGAACATGGCCAAAACGTCGGATTCTTGGGTGACATCGCCCATCACGACCAAGGCCCGCGCACCCATGGCGCGAATTTCTTGGGCCACCGCCTCGACCTCGCTGCGCGATTGGCGGGCATGAACAACAACATCGGCACCCGCCTGTGCCAAGCCCAGCGCCACGGCGCGGCCAATGCGCCGCGATGCCCCCGTCACCAAAGCCACTTTTCCCGCCAAAGGATTGTCACTTCTATGCAGCATTTTGCCCCCCACATGTTTATTTTGGCACAAGAACGTGATAACAAGACTTGCACAGTTTTGCAAACTGTTGACAATATGATCGGGTGAACGAGGGTTTTTCAACAATGGCACAGCTAAACACGGCGCTGGATGCGCTGGATCTTTTAAAAACATCATCGCTGTCGCGTGTGGTGTTGGTGGAAATTGAAAAGATGATTCTTTCCGGTCTTTATGCGCCGGGCGAGAAATTGAACGAAAAAAATCTTGCCGACCGTCTAGGGGTAAGCCGGGGGCCGGTGCGCGATGCCTTTCAGGTGCTGCATACGCGCGGGCTATTGGAGATGATTCCCAATCGCGGTGTCTTTGTGCAGCAGGTTACGCGCCATGATGCTGTGGCCATTTATGATGTGCGCGCAGGCGTATTCGGCACAGCCTGCCGATTGCTGGCGGAACGGATCACCTCTGCCCAAAGCGCCGAGCTGAACTTGCTGCTTGCGCAGATGGATGGCGCGGGCGCCGACCGCGATTTAGAGGCGTATTTCCCCCTGAACATTGCATTTCATACCGCGATTGTGACCGGAACAGGCAATGCGATTTTAGCGGAAACATATCTGGGTCTGGTCAGTCGGCTGCAATTGTTTCGCGCGCGCGGGCTGCTGTATGGCGGCGGTTTTGCCAATTCAAACATCGAACACCGCGCCATTGTGGCGGCCCTTGATGCCCGCGATCCGCGCGCCGCATTCGAGGCGGGCTTTGCTCATGTGCAGGCGGGTAAGGCCCGAATTCTAAAGGAAACCAGTGCCCATGAGTGACACCCCCGCCGTGCAAGGCCCCGCTATTGCCGAAAGTTATGCGCAGTGGCTGGCCTCGTTGCGATTGGCCGATTTGCCAAGCGCCATGCAGGCCGCCACCACGCGCGATCTGATGGATGCGGCGGGTCTGTGTTTGGCGGCGCGTCACGCGGACTATATGCAGCAAATCATGCAAGGCTGGGACAGCGATGGCCCCTGCACGGTGATTGGGCAGGGCAGAGGTCTAGATGCCGGTGGGGCTGCAGTGGCTATGGGCGTGGCCATTCACGGCGAAGACTTTGATGACACCCTAGAGGGCGCGCCCATTCGCGTGGGGGCCATGACCATACCTGCCGCTTTGGCCGCAGCCCAGCGCTTTGGGCTGTCGGGAGAGCGGGCATTTTTGGGCGTGGCGGCTGGGTTGGAAACAGTTTGCAGGCTGAATCACATAGCCCCGGGCGCCATCCACAAGGCGGGCTTTCATCCCGTGGGTGTGATTGGCGCGCTGGGGGCCGCTGCCGCGGCTGGCGTGACCTTGGGGCTAGATGCACGCGCCCAAGCCATGGCCTTTGGCATTGCGGGCAGTTTTGCGTCGGGCATTTTGGAATATCTTTCCGAAGGGGCGTGGACAAAACGTCTACACCCGGGTTGGGCGGCGCA
>CAXNIF010000046.1:0-9065 GCA_964202345.1 Cypionkella sp. | reverse complement strand
TCCGTGACGCGCGCCATCGCCTCATCCGCGCCGTATCCTGCCGCATATCCGCTATTGGCAGAGACAACGGCGGTCATGACTTCGGGGGTGGCGGCACTGGCGTTATCGGAAGTGAAGATCACAGCTCTTGCTCCAATAGGTAATCGTCCCAATCGTCTTCATCGATGGCGGCTTCGGACACCGTTATCCCGCGCACGGACTGGCCTGCGGCGTGAACCGAGTCAGAATCGCCCGTGATCAGCGGGTGCCAGTTTGGCAAAGGGTTTCCCTGATGCAGCAGTTTGTAGGCGCAAGTGATGGGCAGCCAATAGGCGACCTTTGGCAGGGTTTTGGGGTTAAGGCGCACGCATTCGGGCACATATGTGAATCGGCGTTCATAATTGCCGCAGCGGCAGGTGGCCCCGTCCAACAGGCGGCAGGCGACGCGGGTATATTCCACTTCGCCCGTGTCCTCATATTCGATTTTGTTCAAACAGCACTTGCCGCAGCCGTCACACAGCGCCTCCCATTCGGGGGCGGTCATTTTGTTCAGGGGGATGGTTTCCCAGAATTTGTCGCGCAAGGTCATGCCGATAAAATGGCACGGGAGCGGGCGCAATCCTGTTCCATTTGCGCCAAAAGGGCGGGCAATCCGTCAAACTTTGCCTCGTCGCGCAGGAATTCGATCAGGTCTACCGAGATTTCCGCGCCGTACAGATCGCCTGAAAAGTCGAAGATAAAGGTTTCAAGGTTGGGTTGGTTTTCGCCAAACATCGGGCGCACGCCCAAGCTGGCCGCGCCGATGTAATCGCCTTGATGCACCCCGGTCAGCACCGACACGCGCACCGCATAGACCCCAAAGCGCGGCAGATGCAGCCCGCTGATATCCATATTGGCGGTGGGGTAGCCCAGCTCTCGCCCGCGCTTATGGCCGTGAATCACCGCGCCTTCAAAGCGGTGCGGGTGGCCCAGCATTTGGGCGGCGGCACGGGGGGAGCCCGCCGTCAGGGCGGCGCGAATGGCGGTTGAGGAGACTTCGGCCCCGTCATGGGCCACCATCTTTGCAATCGTCACGCCAAAATCAAACTTTGCCCCCATCGCCGCCAAGTCTTGCGCGCGCCCTGCGCGATCTTTGCCAAAGTTAAAATCTGCGCCGACTGTCACATGCGTGATACCCAAGGCATCTGCCAGCACATCGCGGGCAAACTCTGTCGGCGTAAAGGCGGCAAGGGCTGCGTTAAATTCCAAATCATATAACCGCGCAACGCCAATGCGCGACATCTCGCGTGCGCGGGCCTTGCTGCTCATGAGGCGGAAGGCGGGGGCGGCGGGGGCGAAAAATGCGCGCGGGTGGGGCGAGAAGGTGACAACGCCCAAGGGCGCGCCTTCGGGGCCCTGCGCGCGGGCCAGATCAATCACGGCGCGGTGGCCCAGATGCACGCCGTCAAAATTACCCAAAGCCACGGATGCACCGCGCGCGCCCTGTGGGATGGATCGCCAATCGTTGAAAACCTGCATGTTACCCCTTGGCGCGGGTTGCAAGCCAGCGCGTCAGTCGAATTTCGAACTTGGGGCCAGAACCAACGCCTCGCCCTTTAGCACGATGGTATCGCCCACACGGCAGAATGTTTCAAGGGTCACGCGGCGGCGGGCATGGTCTATGCCCATCACGCGCACGACCGCCTCGACCATGTCGCCCGGGCGGACGGGGGCCAGAAACTTTAGATTCTGGCCAAGATAGACAGTGCCATGGCCGGGCAACTGCTCGCCTATGACAGCCGAAATCAGCCCCGCCGTTAGCATGCCATGCGCGATGCGGCCCTGAAATATGGTGTCTTGGGCGTAATCATCGTCCAAATGGACAGGGTTGCGGTCTGTGGACACTTCCGCAAATAATTCGATGTCGCGGTCGGTCACCTGCTTGCGCAAGGAGCGCTCCATGCCGACGGCCAATTCTTCGATACAAATCGTGCCACGCGGAAAATTGTCTAGCATGGCATTGTCCTTTGTTGGGGCCTTTTGCGATTCCATGCGGCTTGATAGCAAATGCGAACCCAAGGCGCAATCCGCCGCGCATTTTTTATTCGAAAATATGTCGCATTTGGTAATAAAGTTGCGCGCTATCCCAGAAAGCCCATAGCAAAGCGCGGATTGGCCTGTTTTTGTGCCAAAAATGCAGTCAGGGCGGCGGGGTCTGGGGCGGCAGGGTTGGCCCCAAACTGGGCGGCATCAACGCCAGAGGTGATGTAAAGCGCGTCCAAGCCTTCGCCCATGGCCCCCGCGATATCGGTTGCAATGCCATCGCCAATGCACAAAACGCGGGCATCATCTTGGCCCATTTGCGCCAATTTTGCGCGCGCCAAATCGTAAATCGGGGGGTGCGGTTTGCCAAAATAGAGTGTTTTGCCGCCCATCTGTTCATAGGCCGCCGCCAGCGCCCCCGCGCAGTACAAAAGTTGACCCGCAACATGCACCGTGATGTCAGGATTGGCGCATAACATGGTCAAGCCCAAGGTTTTGGCTTTTAATAGGGTTGCGCGGTAATCGTCTGGGGTTTCGCTGCGATCATCGGCCAGCCCCGTGCAGATGATCCCGCTTGCTTGATCCATTGGCACCCGTTCAATGGCGGCGCTGGCTGCAAGCTTGGCCATGCTGTCATCGAAATGGCGAAAGAAGCCTTCGTCTTTATCGGCCCCGATGTGATAAACACGCTGGCCGACTGCGCCCGATAGCATGGCAAATTGCGCCGCTTGTCCCGATGTGACAATATCATCATAGGCATCCGCAGGCACGCCCATGCCATGCAAATGGGCGGCGACATCCAACTTTGGGCGCGGCGCGTTGGTCAGGAGAATCACCCGCCCGCCTTTGGCGCGATAGGCTTGCAAGGCCGCGACAGCGGCAGGAAAAGGCCGCGCCCCATTGTGCAAACACCCCCATAGATCGCAAAAAACGGCATCAAAATCTGCCGCAATTTCGTTTAGGCTATGGATGATTTGTGTCATGTCAGGCTCCTTTTGCGCAGCTTGCGGCTTTTTGGCCCGAAAGGGAAGGGCTGGACAGTGCCGCCAGAAGTCATATTATGCTTTGAGAATATGAAGCGAGGCGCAAATGACAAATTGGACGATGATCGGCATGGCAGCCGTCGCAGCGGCAGGAATATTGGTATTTTTGCAATTTCAAACACCCAAAGGATATGAGGTGCGTGCCCTAACCGCCAAAGAGCTGATCGATAGCCGCGCGGTGGTTGTGGATATTCGCCGCCCCGAAGAATGGCGGGCCACTGGGGTCATCAAAGGGGCGAAACTGGTGACTTTTACCTCGGCAGAAAACCTGCTGGCGCAGATTGGCCCTTTGGCCGAAGGGCAAAGTTTGGTTTTGATTTGCCATTCAGGTCGCCGCTCGGCCGCCGCCGCTTCGGCGCTGGTTGGTAAGGTAAAGGGGCCGATCATTTCCTATCAAGGTGGCATGTCGGCGTGGGTTGCCGGCAAGGGCCAAATCACCACACCAAAACTGTAACGAAACACAATGCGGCAAACGGCGCGGCAAACGGCGCGGCAAACGGCGCGGCAGTGCGCGCCGTTTTTGGTTTTTGACCCTATAGTTTTAGGGCGGGAATGATTTGTTTTTTGCGGCTCATCAGCCCGGGTATCACAACAGTATCCCCCGCAACCTTGACCCCAAAAGAAGCCTCGGCCAAGGATTTGACCAAATCATTTGGCACCAATAGCGTGGCTTCTTCGCGCAGAATATCGATGACGAACAGCAACACTTGATCTGCGCCATCTTCGCGGGCGACATCTGACATGCTGGCCATCAGGCTGGATTTGCGATTCAAGATCACGGCAGGCGCAGTGGTTTCCAGCACGGAGACTCGCAACTCTTTGCCTGCGACGGTGTATTCTTTGCTGTCCATCCGCAACAGCTCGGCATCCGAAAACGCGCCCACGTCCGACTTGGCCTCGAATAACTGGGCGGCATAAACGGGGATCGACAGGCCCAAATCGGCGGCCAGTTTTTCGGCCAAGGTGCGGTCATGCGCGGTAGTGGTGGGGCTGCGGAATTCCAGCGTGTCGGACAAAATGCAAGACAGCATCAGCCCCTTCACCCAATTTGGCATTTTGGCCGCATCATTGCCCATCAGATCATGCATGATGGTGGCGGTGCAGGCCAGCGGGCGGATGGTGATGTCAATGGGCCCCGCGGTTTCCAAGCCGCCCACCAATTTATGGTGGTCGATGATCGCGGTGATATCCAGCGCATTCACATTGGCTGGCAATTCTGCGGGATTGTTTGTATCGACGATGACCACTTTCGTGCCGCTGGCAATCTCGCCCGCGATGCGCGGCTTTGGGCAATCCCAATGCTTGATGACAAAGCCCGCTTCGGTGTTCGGCTCGCCCAGCAGCACCGCCTCGGCGGGGGTTTTGCGAACTTCGTTCAAATACCACGCCCAAATGATGGGCGAGCCTGTGCTGTCGGTGTCGGGGGATTTATGGCCAAAAACCAGCGTTGTCATCATGTCACCTTTGTATGTGGTTTGGCGGCTTTTAGCGCGGGGCGGCACGCTTGTCACGAGAGGGGCGAATTTTTTGCAAAGCTCGTGTTGACAGGCACGGGTGCGATGCCTAGATGAGGATCGTTAGCACTCATAACAAGCGAGTGCTAATCGGATTCAACCTGGAAACTCAAGGAGTCACCCCAGATGGCATTTACACCATTGCAAGACCGCGTTCTGGTTCGCCGCATCGAAGGCGAAGATAAAACCAAAGGCGGGCTGATCATTCCAGACAGCGCCAAAGAAAAACCCGCCGAAGGCATGGTTGTCTCGGTAGGCCCTGGCGCGCGCAAAGACAGCGGAGAGCTGATCGCGCCTTCGGTCAAAGCCGGAGACAAGATTTTGTTCGGCAAATGGTCGGGCACCGAGGTCAAGCTGGACGGCGAAGACCTGCTGATCATGAAAGAAAGCGATATCCTTGGGATCATCTCCTAAGACGCGCCTTTTTCACATCTGAACACGACATAAAGGAGTTTGCACCATGGCTGCAAAAGATGTACGTTTTAACACCGATGCCCGCGACCGTATGTTGCGCGGTGTCAATATTTTGGCTGACGCTGTCAAGGTGACTTTGGGGCCAAAAGGCCGCAACGTTGTCATCGACAAATCCTTTGGCGCGCCGCGTATCACCAAGGACGGTGTGACCGTTGCAAAGGAAATCGAACTGGCGGACAAGTTCGAAAACATGGGCGCGCAGATGGTCAAAGAAGTGGCGTCGCGCACCAATGACGAAGCGGGCGATGGCACCACCACCGCGACCGTTCTGGCCCAAGCCATCATCAAAGAAGGCATGAAGGCCGTGGCCGCGGGCATGAACCCGATGGACCTAAAGCGCGGGATCGATTTGGCAACGACCAAAGTTGTCGAAGCTATCAAAGCCGCCGCACGCCCCGTCAAGGACACCGCCGAAGTTGCGCAAGTGGGCACGATTTCCGCCAATGGCGAAGCTGAAATTGGCCGCCAAATCGCGGATGCGATGCAAAAGGTTGGCAATGAAGGCGTGATCACTGTCGAGGAAAACAAAGGTCTGGAAACCGAAACAACTGTTGTCGAAGGCATGCAGTTCGATCGTGGCTACCTGTCGCCCTATTTCGTGACCAATCCTGATAAGATGGTTGCCGATTTGGAAGATTGCCTGATCTTGATCCATGAGAAAAAGCTGTCGTCGTTGCAGCCCATGGTGCCGCTATTGGAAGCCGTGATTCAATCACAGCGTCCCTTGTTGATTATTGCCGAAGATGTTGAAGGCGAGGCTTTGGCCACGCTGGTGGTCAACAAATTGCGCGGCGGTTTGAAAATTGCTGCTGTCAAAGCCCCAGGTTTTGGCGATCGCCGCAAGGCCATGTTGCAAGACATCGCGATTTTGACCGCAGGCCAAGTCATCTCGGATGATCTGGGCATGAAGCTGGAATCGGTGACAATGGATATGCTGGGCAAAGCCAAGAAAATCACCATCACCAAAGACGCGACCACCATCGTTGATGGCGCAGGCGTCAAAGCTGAAATCGAGGCCCGCGTTGGCCAAATTCGTGCCCAAATCGAAGAAACAACCAGCGATTATGACCGCGAAAAGCTGCAAGAGCGCGTGGCCAAATTGGCAGGCGGTGTGGCCGTGATCAAAGTCGGCGGCATGACCGAAGTCGAAGTCAAAGAGCGTAAAGACCGCGTGGATGACGCGCTGAACGCCACCCGCGCTGCTGTGCAAGAAGGCATCGTTGTGGGCGGCGGCGTGGCTTTGGTGCAGGCTGGCAAAGTGCTGGCTGGCCTGAAGGGTGCGAATTCCGACCAAGACGCAGGTATCGCTATTGTGCGCCGCTCGCTAGAGGCGCCTTTGCGCCAAATCGCGGAAAACGCAGGTGTTGATGGCGCTGTTGTCGCCGGCAAAATCCGCGAATCCGACGATAAGAACTTTGGCTTTAACGCCCAAACCGAAGAATATGGCGACATGTTCAAGTTTGGCGTGATCGACCCGGCCAAAGTGACCCGCACGGCGCTAGAGGATGCAGCATCGGTCGCCTCCTTGTTGATCACCACAGAGGCGATGATTGCGGATCGCCCAGAACCCAAATCGAACGGCGGCGGTGCTGGCGGCGGTATGGGCGGCATGGGCGGCATGGACGGGATGATGTAATCATTCGGCCAGCTTGGCAAATGGGAAAGGGCGCAGCATGGCTGCGCCCTTTCTTCTATTTGCAGTTGGTGTTCATTGGGCCCGAAGGTGCATGATACCTGAAAAAATCAGCCAGCCCGACAGCCCCGCATAGCCTGCAATTTGGAACAGAGCGAACAGCTCCCCCGACGTTTGCAGAACAATTGCGACACTCTCAAGTGCCCCCATGACGATGCCAATGGCAGAGAAAATCGCCAGAAGCGGCCGATAAAGCGCGCCCTCCGCGCGGTCTGCAAGGGCC
This sequence comes from Cypionkella sp., assembly GCA_964202345.1. Classification (GTDB taxonomy): domain Bacteria; phylum Pseudomonadota; class Alphaproteobacteria; order Rhodobacterales; family Rhodobacteraceae; genus Cypionkella. Next base: position 2,117 of record CAXNIF010000046.1, on the reverse strand, counting down.
ATCGCCACCAAAAATCCGGCAGTGAATAAATAGCCCAAATGCTCGCCAATGGCGACGCCGCCCCAAGCGTTTAGGATGATAAATGCCGCCTCTTGCGGGCCAGAGAGCGCGGCAATGGCGGGCACTGCAAACACCCAGCGCAACAGTCCAATTGCCTGCACGGTGCCGGCCAGCCCCGCGAAAATCGCCGCCGCAATTCGCACCATAGGCGCACAACGCCCCGCAAGCGCCATCGCCATTCCCAAGGGCACCAGCGCTATGGCGGTTAGCGCAAAACAATACCATGTGGCGATCAGCATCGGCCCACCTTCGGCAAAGCGGGTTAGAACTTCGCCTGCGGGTCGGCGCAGGATATCGGGATAATCAAACTGAATGTTAAGTGCCGTGAACGCGGCATTGAAAGCGACGGCTTCAATAATGGCTGCTGCGCCGATGATTTGGTTGGTTTTCATTTGCGATTCCTTTTGTCACCATTTGGTGACTTTATATGTCACCTATTGGTGACTTTCGTCAAGGCATTTATCACCTTATGGTGACATCTGTGGGGGGGCGATGACCGACGACATTTCGCGCAACAAAGACGCAACCCAACAACGCATCCTTGCGGCAGCCGCGCAAATTCTGTCTGCGCATGGGCTTGCCGCACTTGGCGTGAATAACCTCGCGAAAGCTGCGCTTTGCGACAAAAAGCTGATCTACCGCTATTTTGGTGGGCTTGATGGGGTGATCGCTGCTTTGGGGCAAGACGTTGCGCAGCGATTTGTCGATGCATTGGATCAGACCAAAGTAAACATGGCCGAAGGCTGGCGCGGCTTTGAATTGGCATTGCTGGACGGGCTTTTGGCTGCATATCGCGCTGACCCGTTGCTGGCGCGGCTGCGTGCGGCCGAAATGGCCAGTCAGGACAGTGGCTTCGCGCCTTTTGCACAGGCTCGTGCGGCGCTTTTGCAACGATGGATTGCGCAGCACCGCCCGCGAAATGACCCGCCACCACATGTGGATCTTGCCGCCTTTAACGCAGCGATGATTGGCGCTGTCGAATCGGCGGTTATCTCGGCGACAAACTCGGGAAGTTTTGCGGGGATGTCATTATCGACAGCAACGGAATGGCAAAGGTATGACCAAGCCCTGAAAAACATTGTCCTGTCGCAATTCCCCGTTTAGCGCCCTTTTGGGTTTCATAGGGACAAAAATACCCAAAACCTACCGCGCCATCACTTCCAGCGGATCATATAAAATTCCGACATCCCAAGCGGCAGAGGCCAGGCTGCTGGGCTTGTAGCGCACGATCCCTGCCGCCAACTCGGCCCTTGTGAAAAAGCGCCGTTCCGTCACAATGCCTTCAACATCGCGCCAGGCTGTGTCAATTTCGCCTGCAACAATCGTGCTGCGAAAAAAGATGTCCACTTGGTGAAAACCTGTGGCGGGATCATGAAATTCGTTAATCAGGGCAGGGGGGCCAACGGATATGGTAAGGCCCGTCTCCTCGCGCACTTCGCGCATTAAATTGGCGGGCAAGGAAGCCCCAGCCTCGGCCCCGCCGCCCGGGGCGCACCAAAGGTTTGACTTGGCGGCTGGATAGGCATTGACCAAAAGCAGGCGATCTTGGTGCAAAATCAACGCGCGGGCGGCAATGCGGATGGGCTTTTTCATGTCTATACTGTGCAAATCGCGGGGGCGATTGTCCAGCACCTATCGCAGGGGCGTTATGTGGTTCACATGCCCCATTTTGCGCCCCTCCCGCGCCTCGGCTTTGCCGTATAAATGCAGCGCCGCGCCGTCTTGGGCCAAAATTTCTGGCAGGCGGGCGATGTCATCGCCGATCAAATTCTCCATCACCACATCGCTGTGACGTGCGCCATTGCCCAGCGGCAGGCCTGCCACGGCGCGGATATGCTGTTCGAACTGATCCACCGCGCAGCCGTTTTGCGTCCAATGGCCCGAATTATGCACGCGCGGGGCAATTTCGTTGACAAGCAAGCCGCTTGGCGTGACGAACAATTCAACCCCCATCACGCCCACATACTCCAGCGCGTTTAATATGCGCGCGGCGATCAACACACCATCACTGCGCTGGGCAGGTTTCAGGCGCGCGGGCACCGTGGTTTTGCGCAAAA
>CAXNIF010000045.1:0-9084 GCA_964202345.1 Cypionkella sp. | reverse complement strand
GATGTCTTGGGGATCGAGCCGCGCAACATGCCACTGACCATGCTCTTAGAGCCCGTAGGCCGCGCCACCTTGACGCGGGTGCTGGAAGAGGTCTTCACCGCCGCCACCGCCCTAGACCTTACCCTAGAGGCCGAGCGGATGATTGGCCGCCCAAATTTGGCCGCAAGGATGATTCTGTTGCCGTTGCGCGGTGCCGCAGGCGAATATCATCAGGCGATTGGGGCGCTTGCCCTATCGGGCACCATTGGACGCACGCCGCGCCGCTTTGGGATCACGCGCATGCGCAGCGAGGCCATTGATGCGCCGGCCAGCTTTATTCCCGCCCAGCCTTTGAATTTGGCGCATGTATTACAAGACGTGGCCACGCCCCAATTTGCTGCGCCCCACTCTGCTTCGCCCCAGCCGACGACGACGACGACGACGACATCGCGCAACCATTTGCGTTTGGTTCATTCACGCAACTGATACAAAAAAGGGGCCATAAGACGGCCCCTTTTGATTGCAAATTTCCGCCGTCCTTTAGACGGCAATCGCTCTGGCCGATTTGCGCTGGGCCACCAATTCTTCGGCAACCAAAAACGCCAATTCCAGCGACTGGCTGGCATTCAGGCGCGGATCACATGCGGTGTGATACCGATCTGCCAAATTCTCATCCGACACCGCGCGCAATCCGCCCGTGCATTCGGTGACGTCTTGCCCCGTCATTTCGAAATGAACCCCGCCGGGCACAGTGCCTTCGGCCTTGTGAATGGCGAAAAACTCGCGCACTTCGCGCAGCACCTGATCGAAGGGGCGGGTTTTATAGCCCGAAGCAGCCTTGATCGTGTTGCCATGCATCGGATCGCAGGACCACACCACATTTGCGCCTTCTTCTTGGACAGCCTTAATCAGGCGGGGCAAATTATCGCCCACTTTGCCCGCACCGAAGCGCGCAATCAGCGTCAGCCGGCCCGCTTCGTTTTCGGGGTTCAACTTGGCCATCAACACCTTGAGGTCTTCGGCCGTGGTGGTGGGGCCGCATTTCAACCCGATGGGGTTCAGCACACCGCGGCAAAACTCGACATGGGCGCCATCGGGCTGGCGGGTGCGATCGCCAATCCAAATCATATGCCCCGACCCTGCCACCACATGGCCTGTCAGGCTGTCAACCCGCGCCAAGGATTCTTCGTATTCCAGCAACAAAGCCTCGTGGCTGGTGTAAAAATCGACCGAAGCCAGGCTATGGGCCGTGTCCGAATTCACCCCTGCGGCATTCATGAAATCCAAAGCATCCGAAATGCGGTTGGAAATATCGCGGTAGCGTTCGGCTTTGTCATGTTCGGCAAAGCCCAGCGTCCAAGAATGGACGCGGTGAATATCGGCAAAGCCGCCCGTGGAAAAGGCGCGCAGCAAGTTCAGGCTGGCAGCGGCTTGGGTATAGGCTTGCAACATCCGCGCGGGATCAGGGATACGCGCCGCAGTGGTCGCCTCAAAGCCGTTGATGATGTCGCCGCGATAGCTGGGGTATTCAACCCCGCCAATCACTTCGGTTGGGGCCGAGCGGGGCTTGGCAAATTGACCCGCCATACGGCCCACCTTGATGACAGGCACCTTGGCCCCATAGGTCAGCACCACCGCCATTTGCAACATGACGCGAAAGGTGTCGCGGATGTTATCGGCGGAAAATTCGGCAAAGCTTTCGGCGCAATCGCCGCCTTGCAGCAAGAAAGCGCGCCCATCGGCGGCCAGGGCGAGTTGCGATTTCAACCGCCGCGCCTCGCCTGCAAAAACAAGCGGGGGATATTTGGCCAATTGCGCCTCGACCGATTGCAGCGCGCTTTGATCGGGATAATCGGGCATTTGCACCCGAGGTTTAGCCCGCCAGCCTGCCTTGCTCCACGATGTCGCCATGGCCGAAATCCTCTCTCAAAATCTACCGCGCATGGGTATAGATAGGATTTGACGCAAACAAAAGGGCCAAAACCTATTTCCCCCTTGCAAAAATAGTTGTGGCATAGCCTCGGCTCCCCTTGCGGGGGACACGATTTCCTGATTGCATGCGTCAATTCCGACACATATAGGTCGCATCATGTCCACCCTTGCCCGCGCTGAAGCCCAGCGCAAGGCCACCAGCACCCAAACCCCACCAGCGCCCCGCCGCTTTGTGTTTTTGCTGCTGGATCAATTCACGATGATTAACTTTGCCGGTGCCGTCGAGCCTTTGCGCCTTGCCAACCATGTCTGCGGCTATCCTGTGTATGAATGGAAATTATGCGGCGAAGGCGGGGTGGAAAAAACCTGCTCAAACGGGGCAACGCTGCGGCTGGATATGGGGCTAGACGAGTTAGACCGCGAAGACAGTGTGCTGGTCTGCGGCGGCATTGATATCCAAAAACATACCACAAAACCGATCTTGGCATGGCTTCGGCGCGAATCTCGGCGCGGCATTGCGATTGGCGGGCTGTGCACGGGGGCGCATGTTTTGGCCAAGGCGGGGCTATTGGATGGCAAAAAAGCGACCATCCACTGGGAAAACCAAGACGGGTTTTCCGAAGAGTTTGGCGATGTCTCGCTGACCAAATCGGTCTTTGTGATGGATGGGAACCGCTGGTCAACGGCGGGGGGGATTTCGTCGATTGATTTGATGCTGCGCATCATCGCCTCTGACCACGGCGAGGATTTGGCCAATAATGTCGCCGATCAAATGATTTATTCGACCATTCGCACCGATCAAGACACCCAGCGATTGTCGATTCCGACCCGCATTGGGGTGCGCCACCCCAAGCTCAGCCAAGTCATTCAAATGATGGAATCAGATATCGAAGATCCGCTCTCGCCCGCTGATTTGGCCGAAGAAGTTGGCATGTCCACGCGCCAGCTAGAACGGCTGTTCCGCCGCTATTTGAACCGCAGCCCGAAACGCTATTACATGGAATTGCGCCTGCAAAAGGCGCGCAATTTGCTGATGCAAACCGATATGTCGGTGATCAACGTGGCCCTGGCCTGCGGCTTTGCCTCGCCCTCGCATTTCTCGAAATGCTATCGCAGCCATTACAACACCACCCCCTACCGCGAGCGCGGCGCGCAAGGTGTTCCCGCCTTGGCGGGGCGTTTGTCAATTTAGGCGCCATGCGTATTGCGCGGCGCAAGGTTTTGGCGGGACTGGCGGCTTTGGCATGGGCGCGGCCCGCAGGCGCGGCCCTGCGCGGCAAAGATGTGGCGATCATCGGGGCGGGCATGGCGGGGCTGGCCGCTGCGGGGGCGCTGGTTAAAGCAGGGGCCAATGTCACCTTATATGAGGCGCGCAGCCGAATCGGCGGGCGGGTTTGGACATCGCACCTATGGCCAAATCTGCCTTGTGATTTGGGGGCAAGTTGGATTCACGGCCCCCGGGGAAACCCGCTGACAGCGCTGGCCAAAGCGGCGGGCGCGCCCATGGTCAAAACCAGCTATGACAGCGCCGCCACTTTTGCGGGCGGCCAAGAGGTAGAGGCCGCCTTTGACCCATGGGATATGGCCTATGCGGCGATGGAAAAGGCCCGCCGCGCGCCGCGCGATTCATCGCTGCGCCGCGCCCTGCTGGCGCAACAGGGCGACATGACCGCGCCGCAAGCCGAAGATTTGCGCCGCGCTGTGCATATGGCCATCGAACATGAATATGGCGGCGATTGGGACGCGCTGTCGGCGCGTTGGTTCGATGAGGGCGCACCCTTTGGCGGGACAGATGTGCTGCTGCCCCAAGGGTATAGCGCCCTTGCCCGCCACGCAGCCATGGGTTTGACCATTCGCACCAATGCAACGGTGCAGCGACTCATCGCCCGCGTCCAAGGCGTGGAAATTCGCTTTGCGGATGGGGGAATGATTCATGCGGATGCGGCCCTGATCACCTTGCCCTTGGGCGTGTTGCAATCGGGGGAAGTCAGCTTTGAGCCTGCCCTCTCGCCCGCCCGGCAAAAGGCGATAGACGATCTGGGCATGGGGTTGCTGAACAAAATCTTTTTGCGTTTTGAAAAAAAGCCGCCACTGCCCGCGCTGGACTGGCTGGAAAAAGGGGCGGCCCCGCACGAGGTTTATCCCCAATGGGTCAATCTGGCCCATGTGCTGGGTGCGCCCGCCGTGCTGGGCTTTAACGCCGCCGATAGCGCGGATCAGGTGGAAACATGGGATGATCGGCGCAGCATCGAGGCCGCAACCGAATCGTTGCGCGCGATGTTTGGTGGTGGCTTTCCCGCCCCAAAGGCCGCGCAAATCACCCGCTGGCGGGCGGATCCTTTGGCGCGAGGGGCCTATAGCTTTCACAAAACTGGCGCGGCCAAAACCGCCCGCGCCGATTTGGGCGGGGCGGATTGGGACGGCCGCCTTGCCTTTGCGGGCGAGGCCTGCAGCAGCAAACACCCCTCAACAGTGCATGGGGCTTGGCTGTCAGGTTTGGACGGCGCGCGCGCCTTGCGCGCCTAAGCGGCCCCATGCTGCGGACGCCGCGCGCTATTGCCCCACAGGGGCCAGCCGATACACCGCCCCATCAATCACCGACAAAAACCAAATGCTGCCATCAGGGGCTTGGGCCACATCGCGCACGCGCCCCGTTTGCGGGGCTGAAAGGCGCTCTTCGGCATAGCCCTTGTCGCGGTCAAGACGCGCGATGAAATCGCTGTTCAAACTGCCCGTGAACAGATCACCGCGCCATTTTGGGATTAGGTCGCCTTGATATTCCATCAACCCCGATGGCGCGATAGAGGGAACCCAAACATGCGCGGGGTCGGCCATGCCGCTTAGCCGCGCCACCCCAATCGTGCCACCGCCGTATTGTTCGCCCTTTGTGACCAAGGGCCAACCATAATTGGCCCCTTTGGCCAAGATATTCACCTCATCGCCGCCTTGGGGGCCATGTTCGACCAAGATCACCTCGCCCGCCGCCGTTTGCACCAAACCTTGCGGGTTGCGATGGCCCAGGGTGAACATCCCCGACATCGCCCCGGCTATGTGCGTGGCAGGGCTGCCGTCGGGGTTTAGGTGAAACACCTTGCCTTCACTGCGGCTGGGGTCTTGGGCCTGCACCCCATCTGGCCCCGTGCCGCGCTCGCCCAAGGCCAGAAATAGCGTGCCATCATGCGCCTCGATCACTCTTGCGCCGAAATGACTGCCGCCTGCCACCCCTTCGGCGGCGGTAAACAGCACCTTTACATCGCGCAAGCGCCTACCATCCAGATCCAACTGCGCCCGGGCCAGCGCCGTGCCGCGCCCGCCATTTGATCGCGCCACATAGGTCAGGTAAATCACCCGATCTTGGGCAAAGGCGCGCGGCACCATGACATCCAGCAAGCCGCCCTGCCCGCCCACCGAAACCTTTGGCAACCCTTCAATCTTGCCCAAATCATCGCCGCCAGCCGCGAATAAACGCAGGCGCGCGCGGTCGCGCTCTGTCACCAAAAAACGTCCATCTGGCAGATGCGCCATCGCCCATGGCTCGTCCAGGCCTTTGGCGATTGGGGTGATGTGCATTTGTCCCGCGCTGGTGTCGAGGCGCGAATCAGCCATGACTTGCAGCGCGGATAAGACAATAAACAGCCCAGCGAGAGCGGCAATGATCCTGCTTTCTCTTGGCCAGAAAAACGTCTTTTTCACAATATCACCCTAAGATTACACGCTCTGCGCGATTATTGCCTGCTTTGCCCCCCAAAAATAGGCCCATTTTTTGGCAGGTCACCCATTTTTCTGAAAAAAATCCCCATGCGCGGGCAGCATCGCTTGCCTCTTCCCTTTTCAAGATACGCCCTTTAGGGTGCATGTCAGATCAAAATCCTAACAGGGAGTTCAGGGATGAATCGTATTCTACTTGGGGGTGTTGCCGTCGTCGCCTTGCTGGCCGTCGGCTATTATGTAACGCAAAGCGGAACCCAAACCGCAGCAGATGGCGCCAATGACGTCAAAATCGGCGTAGTGCTGGGCTATACAGGCCCGCTGGAATCGATCACGCCCACGATGGCGGGTTCGGCAGAAATGGCCATGGCTGAAATCAACGCATCGGGCAAATTCGCCCTTGGCAATTTGGTTTCTGTCCGCGCCGACAGCACCTGCGTCGATGCCGCCGCTGCGACATCGGCCGCAGAGCGCACCGTCACTGCAGACGGGATCAAAGCCATGGTTGGTGCCGATTGCTCGGGCGTGACCGGCGCGATCTTGCAAAACGTGGCACGTCCAAATGGTGTTGGCATGATTTCGCCTTCTGCGACGTCGCCCTCGCTGTCCACAGCAGAGGATGACGGCCTGTTCTTCCGCACCGCGCCTTCGGATGCGCGTCAAGGCGAGATTATGGCTGACATTCTGACCGGCAAAGGCATCATGCGCGTTGCCGTCACCTATACCAACAACGACTACGGCAAAGGTCTGGCAGACAGCTTTGCAGCAGCCTATGCAGCCAAGGGCGGCACCATCACCCTGACGGCACCGCATGAAGACGGCAAAGCCGATTACGCCGCCGAAGTTGGTGCCTTGGCGTCGGCTGGCGGCGATTTGCTGGTGGTCGCAGGCTATGTTGACCAAGGCGGCAAAGGCATGATCCAAGGTTCGTTGGATGCAGGCGCCTTCAGCAAGTTCTACTTGGTGGACGGCATGTATGGCGACAGCCTGATTTCCTCGATCGGCGCGCCACTTGACGGCTCGTTCGGTGCATTGCCTGGCATCGACAATGAAGGCTCGGCCAAGTTCAAAGAATTGGCCGCAGCCGCGGGCATGGACGGCACCTCGGCCTTTGCTCCCGAAAGCTATGACGCCGCCGCGTTGATTGCGATGGCAATGGCCGCAGCGGGTTCGACCGATTCGAAAGAATGGACGACCAAAGTGATGGACTTGGCCAACGCCCCAGGCGAGCCCATTTTGCCAGGCGAGTTGGCAAAAGCGCTTGAGCTGATCGCCGCAGGCACAGATATCGATTATGTTGGTGCCACTGGCGTTGAATTGGTTGGCCCTGGCGAATCGGCCGGCAGCTACCGCGAATACGAGATCAAGGCTGGCAAGTTTGAAACTGTCCAATACCGTTGATCTGGTAATCTAAGCCATACAGGCGGCCCGAGGCTTTGCTTCGGGCCGTTTGTTCAAAAGCTGCTCAGCAGAAGTGGCCACAAGGACTGTGTCCGCCAAACAGGGGATAACAATGATCGAAGTGAAAGACCTTCACCGCCACTTCGGCGGCTTTCGCGCCGTTGACGGCGCATCTTTGCGCATTGAGACAGGTTCGATCACGGGGCTGATCGGCCCCAATGGTGCGGGTAAAACCACCTTGTTTAACGTGATTGCGGGCCGCCTTGCGCCGACATCTGGGCAGGTGATCATGGACGGCGAAGATATCACCGGCATGGCCCCCCATGACCTCTTCCAGCGCGGCTTGCTGCGCACGTTTCAAATTGCACATGAATTTTCATCCATGACCGTGCGCGAAAACCTGATGATGGTGCCGCCCAACCAATCGGGCGAGAGCCTGTGGAATGCCTGCTTTCGCCGCAAAGCCGTGGCCGCCGAGGAGGCGCGCATTCGCGACCGCGCCGATGATGTGTTGGAATTCTTGACCATCTCGCATTTGGCCAATGAAAAAGCCGGTAACATTTCGGGCGGGCAGAAAAAACTGCTAGAACTGGGCCGCACCATGATGACCGATGCCAAAATCGTGTTTCTGGACGAGGTGGGCGCCGGCGTGAACCGCACGCTGCTGAACACCATCGGGGATGCGATAGTGCGGCTGAACAAGGAGCGCGGCTATACGTTCTGCGTGATTGAACATGATATGGATTTTATTGGCCGCATTTGTAACCCCGTGATCTGTATGGCCGAAGGCAAAGTGTTGGCACAGGGCACAGTGGACGAGGTCAAGAACAACGAACGCGTGATCGAGGCCTATCTGGGCACAGGATTGAAGAACAAAAAGGAGGCCGCGCATGTGTGATGCGGCAAGTCGGGGGGCTAGCCCCCCAACAGCTTTGGCACGCCAAAGCTGCACCCCCCAAGGTATTTGGGCCAAAATGAAAGGGGCGCGGTGATGGGCGAGCCTTTCTTGATTGGTGATAAGATGACAGGCGGCTATGGGTCGGTTGATATTTTGCACGATTGCACCATTGCCGTAGAGCGGGGCGAGATTGCCGTGATCGTCGGCCCCAATGGCGCGGGAAAATCCACCGCCATGAAAGCGGTGTTTGGCATGCTGAATTTGCGCGGCGGCGCGGTGCGGTTGAAGGGCGAAGATATCTCGCAGCTCTCGCCACAGGCGCGGGTGCGCAAAGGCATGGGTTTCGTGCCGCAAACCAGCAATATTTTCACCACCATGACAGTGGAAGAAAACCTAGAAATGGGCGCATTCATCCGCGAGGATGACATCAAAGCCACGATGGAACAGGTCTATGAATTGTTCCCCATTTTGGCGCGCAAACGCCATCAGGCGGCAGGCGAGCTTTCGGGCGGGCAGCGTCAGCAGGTGGCCGTGGGCCGCGCCTTGATGACACAGCCGCAGGTCTTGATGCTGGACGAGCCAACCGCGGGGGTTTCCCCGATTGTGATGGATGAGCTTTTCGACCGCATTATCGAGGTGGCGCGCACGGGGATTTCCATTTTGATGGTGGAGCAAAACGCCCGCCAAGCGCTGGAGATTGCCGATAAGGGCTATGTTCTGGTGCAGGGCGCAAATCGTTTCACGGGCACGGGGGCGGAACTCTTGGCCAATCCCGACGTGCGCCGTTCTTTCCTTGGAGGCTGAGGCATGGATATTCTAAACGCCTTTGTGGCCTTTTTGAATTTTGTTTTCATCCCCGGTCTGGCCTATGGCAGCCAACTTGCGCTGGGGGCGCTGTCTTTGACGTTGGTTTATGCTGTGCTGCGGTTCTCGAACTTTGCGCATGGCGATACCATGGCCTTTGGCACGATGTGGGTGATTTTGATCACCTGGCTCCTGCAATGGGTGGGCATCACAGGCGGGCCGATTCCTACGGCGCTGATCGCCCTGCCCTTTGGTATTGCCGTCACAGCAGCTTTTGTTTTGGCCACAGATCGCAGCGTCTATCAGTTTTACCGCAAGCAAAAGGCCGCACCGATCATTTTAGTGATCGTCTCGACGGGTGT
>CAXNIF010000044.1:0-9090 GCA_964202345.1 Cypionkella sp. | reverse complement strand
ATATCGCCCGACAGGGTGAAGCCCAAATCTTGCAACGTCTTGCGTTGAACATCGGCGGGGATATCCATGCCGACCAAGGAAATCACCCGCGCCGTATCCAACTTATAGCGACGCGATGTATCCATGGGCGCGCCGTCTTGGGCGATATCGCTGGCCTCGCCCCCGCACAGATCAAGGATCATCTGCGTGGCCAAATCCAGCCCCTCCAGCGTAAAGGCAGGATCAACACCGCGTTCAAAGCGGTAACGGGCATCCGAGTTGATTTTCAACGCGCGACCCGTGGCGGCGATGGTGATGGGATCCCAATAGGCCGATTCCAGAAAAACATCTGTGGTGGAGTCGCCACAGCCCGAAGCTTCGCCCCCCATGATCCCCGCCAGCGATTCCACACCCGTATCGTCGCAAATTGTCATCATGCCCGCGCGCAACGTATAGGTCTTGCCATCCAGCGCCACAAACGCCTCGCCCCCTTTGGCGGGTTGGATACGCAGCATTCCTTTGACCGCCGCCACGTCAAAAACATGCAAAGGGCGGTTCAGGCCAAAGGTGAAGTAATTGGTGATATCCACCAATGCCGAGATAGGGCGCAGGCCAATGGCCTTTAGCCGCTGGGCCAACCAATCAGGAGAGGGGCCGTTTTTTACGCCGCGAATAGTGCGCCCTGCAAAATGTGGGCAGCCTTTGGCGCGCAAGGCAGGGTCAATTTGCACCTGCACGGGGCTGGCAAAACCGCCTTTAATCTGCGGAATTGACAGGGGTTTCAAAACCCCCAGCCCGCGCGCCGCCAAATCCCGTGCAATGCCGCGCACCCCCAAAGCATCGGGGCGGTTGGGGGTGATCTTGATATGGATCATCGGGTCAACAGCGGCAGGGCGGTTCTGCGCCAGCCAATCGGTAAACTTCTGCCCCACCTCGCCGCTGGGCAATTCAATAATGCCGTTATGCTCGTCCGATAGTTCTAATTCGCGTTCTGACGCCATCATCCCATGGCTTTCCACGCCGCGAATTTTGCCCACGCCCAAGGTGACATCAATGCCCGGCACATAGTCACCCGGCTTGCACAAAACCACGGTAATGCCCGCCCGCGCATTGGGCGCGCCGCAAACGATTTGCTTTTCGCCCTCGTCGGTTTCTACGCGGCAAACGCGCAACTTGTCGGCATCAGGATGCTGGGCCGCTTCGGTGATTCGCGCAATCGTGAACGGGGCCAGCTTGGTGGCGGGGTTCACGACCTCTTCTACTTCAAGACCCAAATCCGTGAGCGCATAGACGATGTCGTCCACCGATGCGGTTGTCTCTAAATGATCGCGCAGCCAAGATAGGGTAAATTTCATCGCTCTCGCCTTCGAAATAGGGTTAGAGCCCCTTACCGCAGACGCTGCAAAAGGGGAAGTGTCGCACCAGATTTTGCCCAAATCTTATGTGCCCCGTTTCCGATTTAGAAACGAATTGTGGGATAAAAAGTACCTATTCTGCCATATTGATGGCTAGATTTGGGGAGATGATAGACATGGTTAACGAGGATAATGTTATGTTGATCGATTTAAAAATCCCCAAAGACCGCAAAACAAGAAGTGCCGTCAAGCTATGCTTGGCGCTGGGGGTGGTGCTATATGCCCTGATGGCTTTGCCTGCTATGTTTGTGGCGGGCTGACTGCGCTGTTCAAAACAGCTGGCGCGGGCGGCCTAAACGGCTGCCTTGCTGCAAAACCCTGTTGGGACCGTCTCGCCAGGACAGCGCCGCCAAGACAGCAAAAGCAATGGCTACGCCGATAGCCCCCCCGCCAAATCGGGCATATCCAAGGCCGCAAAGCCATAATGCCGCAACCAGCGCAGGTCGCTTTCGAAAAAGGCGCGCAGATCGGGTATGCCGTATTTCAGCATCGCCAAGCGGTCGATGCCCAGCCCAAAGGCGAAACCTTGATAGACATCAGGATCAATCCCCGCAGCAAGCAGCACTTTTGGATGCACCATGCCGCAGCCGCCCGCCTCGAGCCAGCTATCCCCCTCGCCCAGGCGCAACTGCCCGCCCACCCAAGAACAGCGAAAGTCAATTTCCGCCGAAGGTTCGGTAAAGGGGAAATGGCTGGCACGAAAGCGCACTTCGACGCTGGGCACTTCGAAAAACGCTTTTGCGAATTCTTCGATCACCCATTTCAGATTTGCCATGGAAATATCGCGGTCAATCGCCAAGCCTTCGATCTGGTGGAACATCGGCGTATGGGTTTGATCCATATCCATGCGATACACGCGCCCCGGCGCGATCACACGAATCGGCGCGCCTTTTTCCGTCATCGCACGAATTTGCACGGGGCTGGTATGGGTGCGCAGCACATGGGGCGGGCGCGAATCCGTGGCATCGCGGTGCATGAAAAACGTGTCATGCTCTTGCCGCGCGGGATGTTCAGGCGGGATGTTCAGCGCGTCAAAGTTATACCAATCGGTTTCCACTTGCGGCCCTTCGGCCACGGCAAAGCCCATATCGGCAAAAATCGTGGTCAATTCCTCGGTCACCTGCGAGACGGGATGAATACTGCCCAAGGGGCGCGGGCGGGCGGGCATGGTGACATCCAGCCACTCAGCCGCCAACCGCGCATCCAGCGCCGCATCGCCCAGCGCGGATTTTTTGGCACGCAAGGCGGCATCGATTTCATCGCGCAGCACATTCAGCGCCGCGCCCGCAGCTTTGCGCGCTTCTGGCTCCATCTTGCCCAAAGTCGCCATCAGGGCGGAAATCTCGCCTTTTTTGCCCAAGGCGGCAAGACGCACCTCTTCCAGCGCGCCTTCATCCGCCGCCGCAGCAGCTGCTTGTAGATATTTTGCCCGTAGCGCCGCTGTGTCCATCGCCCTTGCCCCCATATTTCGCCGCTTTTCCTAGCGGCCAAGGGCCAAAGGTGCAAGATCCTAGAAAATCGACACGCGCCCGCGCACTTTTAGGATTTTGTCCGAAGACCCAACTTTGCCATGCTGAGACGTGACAGCAACGGGCGGCTTTTTCAACTCTTTGCGGATGATCACCAAACTGTCGAAAAATTGAACCCCGCCAATTTGTGCCGCCAAAGGATGCAGCGGAAAGTTCACGTCATCTTCGGTGTACCAAGAATGCATCTTATCCACCAAATCCTTGGCAAATTCGATAAAGCTGCCGGCGGCCTTGTGCCCGCCGCCACCAAAACCCGGCCAATAGCTGGTATGCGTATCCTCGACAATATACAGCCCGCCATCTTTTAACGCGGGCCAAAGCGCGCGAAACGAGGTGATCTGCTGGTCCATCTTATGCCCGCCATCATCAACGATAATGTCAAACGGGCCTTTTTCTTGCGCGATGGATTGTAAAAACGGCACATCGGTTTGATCGCCAATGCGAATATCGGTGCCTGCAATTTCCAGCGCTTTGCAGGCGGGGTCGATATCCAAAAAGGTCAGGCTGGATTTGGGCGCAAAGAAATCGCGCCACAGGCGCAAGCTGCCGCCTTTATACACGCCAATTTCCAGAAAACTGACCTTTTCGCCCATCCATGGGGCCAGCTCGCGGTCATAAACATCAAGATAGTGATCCATCTTGAACAGCGTCTTTTCGTCTGTTCGCGCCAAAAAATGACGAAAATATTGGCCCGTGCCAAAATGCCTGTTGCTCGACATCTGCCCACCCTTTGCTGCAATTTGGGCGGTCTAGCGCCCGTCCAACATGGGGGGCTAGCTACCACGATAGGTTGAAAAGGCAAAGGGGCTGACCAGCAGCGGCACATGATAATGCGCAGAGGCATCCTCAATGCCAAAGCGGATGGGGATTTCATCCAGAAACAACAGCCCCGCCGCCGCCTGCCCACTGGCCCGCAGGTAATCGCCCGCATGAAACACCAGCTCATACTGGCCTTGGCGCAGCGCCGCCCCTTCCAATATCGGGCTGTCACAGCGCCCATCGCTGTTGGTGCGCGTCTGGCCAAGTTTCTCGCGCTGCGCCCCGTCTAAGCGGTAAATCTCGATCACCACCCCCGCCGCAGGCTGGCCCCGCGCGGTATCCAGCACATGCGTTGTCAATTTGCCCATTTCATTCCCCTGACTTTGCGCCAGCATAGCACCACCGCCTTGCGCAAAACCAGCCTTGCGTGAAACCAGCCTTGCGTGAAACAGGTCTTTCTGACTTTTATTGAAAGTAATTTACCGCAATGCGGATAAGATCACCGCAGCAACAGGAGCTGGCATGCAGCGTTACCCCCGCGATTTTCATGGGCACGGCCAAAATCCGCCCGATGCCGCTTGGCCCAATGGGGCGCGGATCGCGATTTCCTTGGTGCTGAATTACGAAGAAGGCGGCGAGAATAACATCTTGCACGGCGACGCCCAATCCGAGGCGTTTTTGTCCGATATCGCGGGGGCCGCGCCTTGGCCCAATATGCGCCATTGGAACATGGAATCCATTTATGATTACGGCGCGCGTGCAGGGTTTTGGCGGCTGCACCGCCTGTTTACAGAGCTAAAGATTCCCGTCACCGTCTTTGGCGTGGCCACGGCTTTGGCCCGCAATCCCGCCCAAGTGGCCGCGATGAAGGCGGCGAATTGGGAAATTGCCAGCCACGGCCTGAAATGGATTGACCACCGCGATATGTCCATGACCGAGGAGCGCGCCCAAATCGCCGAGGCAATCCGCCTGCACAGCGAAGTTGTGGGCGCCCCGCCGCGCGGCTGGTACACGGGGCGGTGCAGTGTGAACACTGTGGATTTGGTGGCACAGACCGCCCAAATGGATTGGATTTCAGACAGCTATGACGACGATCTGCCCTATTGGCGCGAAGTGGGCGCACGCGATCAATTGATGATCCCCTATACCCTAGAGGCCAATGATATGCGCTTTGCCACAGCGCCCGGCTACACCGATGGCGCGCAGTTCTTCACCTATCTCAAAGACACGTTCGATGTGCTTTACGCCGAAGGTCTGGCAGGCTCGGCCAAGATGTTTTCGGTGGGGCTGCATTGCCGCCTAATCGGGCGGGCGGGCAAAATTGCGGGGTTGATGCGGTTTTTGGACTATGCCCGCGCCCATGAGGGGGTGTGGTTTGCGCGGCGCGGCGATATTGCCGCCCATTGGGCCAAAACCCATCCCCATGTTCGGATAGAACGCCCCAGCCAAATGGCGCAGGGGCGCTTTGTTGAACAGTTCGGCAGTATCTTTGAACATTCCCCTTGGATTGCCCAGCGCGCCTTTGATCTGGAACTTGGCCCCGCGCATGATACGGCATTTGGCCTGCATCATGCCTTGGCCCGCATCTTTCGCAGCGCCAGTTACGCCGAACGCTTGGGCGTGTTGCGCGCTCATCCCGATCTTGCGGGAAAACTCGCCGCCGCCAAACGGCTTACGGCGGAATCGACAGCCGAACAGGCCAGCGCCGCGCTCGATGCCTTGACCGACAGCGAACGCGCCACTTTCCAGCGCCTGAACGCGGCCTATGTCGAAAAGCACGGCTTTCCCTTTATCATCGCCGTGCGCGACAACACCAAGGCCAGCATCCTGCACGCCTTTGAAACGCGGCTAAGCAATCCCACTGAAACCGAATTTGAAACGGCCTGCGCGCAAGTGGAACGCATTGCCGCCCTGCGCCTAAAGGACATGCTGCCATGAGCGGATATTACTCTCCCACGGGCGGGCTTGCACCGCAAACCAGCCTGATGACAGGGCGGGCGATGTTCACCGAAAGCTTTGCCTTTATCCCAAAGGGCTGCTTTTCCGACATCGTCACCAGCTATTTGCCGCATTGGACGGGCACAAAGCTATGGCTGATCGCGCGGCCCATGACGGGATTTTCGGAAACCTTCAGCCAATATGTCATGCAAGTCGAAGCGGGCGGCGGCAGTGATCTGCCCGATGCCGATGGAAGGGCAGAACATTTCCTTTTCATAACAGAAGGCGCGATCGAGATCACCATCAACGGGCAAAAGCACAGCATGACAGCGGGCGGCTATGCCTTTTTACCGCCCGCGACCACATGGACGCTGCGCGCCAGCCAAACTGCCCATTTCCACTGGATTCGCAAAATCTATGAGGCGGTGGCGGGCGTCGATATCCCCCCCGCATTTGTCACCCATGAAAAAGACCATCCCCTTGTCACCATGCCAGACACAAATGGCGTTTGGGGCACGACACGTTTTGTTGATCCTACCGATATTCGCTATGACGCGCATGTG
The DNA here is from genome assembly GCA_964202345.1 of Cypionkella sp. Classification (GTDB taxonomy): domain Bacteria; phylum Pseudomonadota; class Alphaproteobacteria; order Rhodobacterales; family Rhodobacteraceae; genus Cypionkella. The sequence continues at coordinate 2,907 of CAXNIF010000044.1, read as the reverse complement.
AATATTGTCACCTTTCAGCCGGGCGGCGTGATCCCCTTTGAAGAAACCCATGTCATGGAGCACGGGCTTTTCGTCCTGCAAGGCAAGGCCGTCTATAAGCTGAACCAAACTTGGGTCGAAGTTGAGGCGGGCGATTTCATGTGGCTGCGCGCCTATTGCCCGCAGGCCTGCTATGCCGCAGGGCCAGGGCCGTTTCGCTATTTGCTTTACAAAGACGTCAACCGCCACGCCGCATTGGGTGGGGTGTTTGGGCGATGATCCGCGCCCAGCCTCTGAGCGCCGCCGCCTTTGCGCCCTTTGGCGATGTGCTGGAAGTGGGCGGCGCCGCGCGCGAGATCAATGCCGGCCTTTGCCTGCGCTATCATGACCGCGCCAATTTGGTCTTTGACGAGGGCCGCGCCGGCATATCCATTTTTCAGGCGCAGCTTCGCGCCCTGCCCTATCATTTCGATTTGATCGAACGGCACCCCTTGGGCAGCCAAGCCTTTATTCCGATGTCGCCCGATCCCTTTTTGGTGATCGTGGCCACAGCGCCCAAGGCCACGCCACTGGCCTTTTTGACCAATGGCGCGCAGGGCATCAATTTCCATGCTGGCACTTGGCACGGGGTGCTTACGCCTTTGGGGGGGGCTGGTCTATTTGCGGTGATCGACCGCATCGGCGCAGGGGCCAATCTAGAGGAATACCGCGACCCCAAAGGGTGGACGGTGGCGCAGGGCTAACCCTGCCAATAGCCCAGCGCCCAAGGGGCAAGCGCATGGGAAAAAACGCCCCAAGGGAGAGGACAGAAAATGACGACAAAAACACACCCCGTGGACGAGGTTTTGGCCCCGCCAAAGCTGTTCACACTGGGATTGCAACATGTGCTGGTGATGTATGCAGGCGCAATTGCAGTTCCCCTTATCGTGGGCCGCGCGCTGAAATTAGACCCAGCAGATGTGGCCTTTTTGATTTCGGCAGATTTGTTTGTCTGTGGTATTGTGACGTTGATTCAATCCCTGGGGGCGACCCAATGGTTTGGGATTCGTTTGCCCGTTATGATGGGCGTCACCTTTGCCGCGGTAGGGCCAATGGTGGCCATGGCGAATGCGACCCCCGGCGCAGATGGTTCGCGCGCGATCTTTGGCGCGATTATGGCCGCAGGGGTGATTGCCATGCTGCTGGCACCTTTGGTCAGCCGCATGTTGAAATGGTTTCCGCCCGTGGTGACGGGCACGATCATTTTGGTGATTGGCGTGACCTTGATGCGTATCGGGATCAATTGGATTTTCGGAAACCCCGTTGGCCCAACAGCGCCGATGATCGTTAACCCCGAACATGCCGATTGGCTCAAGGCGATGGGCGAGACAGCGGGCATGACACTCGCCATGCCAGAAAAGCTGGCCGCCGCCCCCAGCATGATGAATCCCGCCTATGCTGCACCCGCCAATATCGCCATTTCCGCTTTGGTGCTGGTGGCGATTTTGGCGATTGCCAAATTTGGCCGTGGCTTTGTCAGCAATATCGCGGTGCTCCTCGGCATTGTGATTGGCGGCATGGTGGCAGCCGCGACGGGCATGATGAGCTTTGGCAAAGTGGCCGATGCGGCATGGTTTGGCCTGATCACCCCGTTTCATTTTGGCATGCCCACCTTTGACCCTGTGATGATCTTGACCATGACCCTTGTGATGATTGTGGTGATGATTGAATCCACGGGCATGTTTTTGGCCTTGGGCGATATGACGGGGCGCAAGGTCGATCAGCGCGCCTTGTCGGCGGGCCTGCGCACCGATGGGCTTGGCACGTTGATTGGCGGGCTGTTCAACACATTTCCTTATACGTCATTCAGCCAAAACGTGGGCCTTGTGGGCGTGACAGGGATTAAAAGCCGCTATGTCACCGTGGCGGGCGGCGTGATCTTGATCGCGCTGGGCCTGATCCCAAAGATGGGCGCGTTGGTGGAATCGGTTCCCACGGCGGTTCTGGGCGGTGCGGGACTGGTGATGTTTGGCATGGTGGCAGCCACGGGGATACGGATTTTGGCGCAAGTGGATTTCACCACCTCGCGCAACAATTTGTTCGTAGTGGCAGTGTCTATCGGCATGGGGATGATCCCGCTGATCGCGCCCAATTTCAAACAATGGATGCCACATGGAATCCATCCGCTGATCGAATCGGGAATTCTGCTGGCCACAATTTCCGCCGTGGCGCTGAATGCCTTCTTTAATGGCGCAAGCGGCAGCGCTGGTGACGCCAAGGCCAGCGCGATGAAGGCTGATCACTAAATAAAAAGGTGCATCCCGCCCCCTGCGGGATGCACCAATCTTGCGGCACATAAAGGGTCTTGTTGGCCTGCCAACAAGAGCGGGCCGCGTTCAAAACAGGCAGGCCCGCCTAAATCCGGAACACCGGCTGCAACAGGCGCGGGATCATACCCGTGAATCGCAAAGGTGCATCCGTGACGGCCAGGCAGATGCAATCTTCCCCAGCTTCGGCCACAGGGGTGTGTTGATCGGCCTCATCCGCAATTTCGATGTCCCCGCGTGCAAAACGCTGCGCTTCATCGCGGAATGCCCCTTTCAGCACCAATGTCAATTCTGTGCCGCGATGGCCGTGGTCTGGCACGGCTTGGCCTGCAGGAATATGCAAAAGCCGCGCCGATGCCTTTTTGTCGCGGGTTTTTAAAATGGCTTGGCGCACGCCCATGCCCAAGGGACGCCATTTGACCTTGGACAAATCACCCCCCACATATTCTAGCAGCGGCGCGGGCAGGACGGGGTGCTTGGGCGGTGCTGGCTTTTGGGCTGTTGCGGGGGGGATATCCTCGAGCCGCGCCAGTATCGCTTCCCAAGCGGCGGCGCCCATGGGCTCAATCTTGTCTTGCGACTCGAGAACGGCCCCGCCCAGCGCCTCACTGGCGGCAAGCGC
>CAXNIF010000043.1:0-9101 GCA_964202345.1 Cypionkella sp. | reverse complement strand
ACGGCGAAATTGTCGCAAAAAAGTAGTCAATCTGAATCATGTGCCGCGCCCCTGCTTGCTTGCCTTTGCAAGAACCCTAGAAGGTTGATAAGCGAAGTCAACGTAACGCGCCCGCTTTGCAGGCACAGCGCAAGGATAGTCGATGCCCGTTATCACCGAACCCAAGCTTATCGCCGGCAATGCCAATATGACATTGGCCAAAGCCATAGCTCGCCGCATGTCCATGCATCGCGGCATGTCGGTCAATCTGGTCGATGCGCGGGTGGAACGCTTCAACGATGCGGAGATCTTCGTTGAGGTTTACGAAAACGTGCGGGGCGAGGATATGTATATCATCCAACCCACGTCGAACCCGGCCAATGACAATCTGATGGAACTGCTGATCATGGCCGACGCGCTGCGCCGGTCATCAGCCGATCGGATTTCGGCGGTGATCCCCTATTTCGGCTATGCCCGCCAAGACCGCCGCGCCAAGGCCCGCACACCCATCACCGCCAAACTGGTCGCCAATATGATCGCCCAAGGAGGCATTGACCGCGTGCTGACGCTGGATCTGCACGCCGCCCAAATTCAGGGGTTTTTCGATATTCCCGTCGATAACCTATACGCCAGCCCCGTCTTCGCGCTGGATATCGAACATCATTTCAAAGGCGCGATGGAAGATATCATGGTCGTCTCGCCCGATGTCGGCGGGGTGGCGCGCGCGCGCGAACTGGCCAAGCGGATCAATGCGCCTTTGTCCATCGTGGACAAGCGGCGCGAAAAGGCGGGCGAGATTGCCGAAATGACGGTGATCGGCACGGTTGCGGGCAAGAAATGTATCATCGTCGATGACATTTGCGACACCGCAGGCACCCTGTGCAAAGCCGCCGAAGTGTTGATGCAAAACGGTGCCAGCGAAGTGCACAGCTATATCACCCACGGCGTGCTGTCTGGCCCTGCGGTGGAGCGCATCACCCATTCGGTGATGAAATCGCTGGTCATCACCGATTCCATCGCGCCAAGTGAGGCGGTCAAAGCCTGCAAATCCATTCGCATCGTGCCGACAGCCCCCATGTTTGCGCAAGCGATATTAAACATCTGGAGCGGGACGAGCGTGAGTTCGTTGTTTGAGACCTCAACGCTGGTCCCGATTTATGAGGGGATGTATCAGAGGGGGTAAGGCAGGGGTGCTGCTTGCCTGAAGGATTGCGCGGCATGCAAATCAAGTGATTTGCGTCAGAATGTTTCTGTGGATCGTCAGATTTGTCATCAGCAAATCTGACCGCGCCCGAACCGCCCCCCATTCTTCAATTCGTGCGGCGGGCGCGTCAGGGCCGCGCCCCAAGTGCCCCCGCGTGGCGGCGTTGAAGTGCAATGCGACACTCTAGATCGTCAGATTTGCCATCAGCAAATCTGACCGCGCCCGAACCGCCCCCACGGGGCGGGCGCGGCAATGGCCGCACCCCAAGTGCCCCGTCGGTTCGGTCGCGGTCAGCTTTGCACCCGATCCCCTGCCTGCTGCATTCAGAGTCTGCTGCATTGATACCCTGCGCGCGCAGGCGTGCGCGGGCGCTCTAGGCTGAAAAAGGTCCACTGGACCTTTTTCGCGCGCCTTGGCGCGCCGCCCCTCACCCCAACTTACCCTTCAACGCCGCCCCTACGGCCCCAAAATCCATCTGGCCCGTATATTTGCCTTTCAACTCGCCCATCACGCGGCCCATGTCGCGGATGGAGGTGGCCCCAACCTCGGCAATGGCGGCGGCAATGGCGGCGTCCACTTCGGCGGCGGACAACTGGCGGGGCAGGTATTCCTCAATGACCTTAATCTCGGCCAGTTCCTTTTCGGCCAGCTCCAACCGCCCGCCTTCCTCATAGGCGCGGGCGCTTTCCTGCCGCTGTTTCACCATCTTGCCCAGCAAGGCCAAAATGTCAGCATCGGTGACGTCCACCTCGCCCGCCTCGGAACGGCCTGCGATTTCGCGGTCTTTGATCGCGGCATTGATCAGGCGCAGGGTGGACAGACGATCAGCCAATTTGGCCTTCATCGCCTCTTTGATACCGTTTTGCAGTTGCTCGCGCAGCGACATGGGGGGCTCCGTTATGGTTCAGACTGTCTTATACTGCCCAGCGCCGGGCATGGCAACCGGCAACGATTTTATCAAGCTATTGTTTGCAAATGATTTTTCAATTCACGCAAAGCCTTGACCCCGCGCCGCGCCCGCCATAGTGTCCGCCAAATTTGCGCCCAAAGGGAGATATGTCATGCCCCAATCACCCGCCCCAAAACCCACCGCCTGTATTGCCCTCTCCGATGGATCGGTGTTCTTTGGCCATGGATTTGGGGCAACGGGCGATGTGGTGGCCGAGCTGGTCTTTAACACCGCAATGACGGGTTATCAGGAAATCATGACGGATCCGTCCTATGCGGGGCAAGTGGTCACATTCACCTTTCCCCATATCGGCAACACGGGCGTGACCGACGAGGATGACGAAACCGCCACCCCCGTGGCCGCTGGTATGGTGGTGAAATGGGATCCGACAGCGCCGTCGAATTGGCGCGCGACATCGGACTTGCAGTCTTGGATGGGGCGCATGGGCCGCATTGGGATTGGCGGCATCGATACGCGCCGCCTGACCCGTGCGATTCGCCAGCAAGGCGCGCCGCATGTCTGCCTTGCCCATGATCTTGCGGGCAATTTTGATGTGGGCGCGCTGGTGGCAAAGGCCCGCGCTTGGGCGGGGCTAGAGGGGCTGGATTTGGCCCGCGAGGTGACCTGCGCCCAAAGCTATAAATGGGACGAGATGCGCTGGGCTTGGCCGCAAGGCTATACCAAGCGCAGGGGTGAAGGGCTGCGCGTTGTGGCCATTGATTACGGTGCCAAGCGCAATATTTTGCGCTGCCTTGCTTCGGCGGGTTGTGATGTGACGGTTTTGCCCGCCAGCGCCACGGCCCAAGAGGTGCTGGCCCTCAATCCCGAAGGGGTATTTTTATCCAATGGCCCCGGCGATCCAGCCGCCACGGGGGCCTATGCGGTGCCCATGATCAAGGGCGTTCTGGCGGCAGATTTGCCCGTGTTTGGCATTTGCCTTGGCCATCAAATGTTGGCGCTGGCGCTGGGGGGCAAGACGGTCAAGATGAATCACGGCCATCACGGGGCCAACCATCCCGTCAAGGATGTCTTGACCGGGAAAGTCGAGATCACCTCGATGAACCACGGCTTTTCAGTGGACAGTCAAACCCTGCCCCAAGGCGTGATCGAAACCCATGTTTCGCTATTTGACGGCAGCAATTGCGGGATTGCCTTGGCCGATAAGCCCGTCTTTTCCGTGCAATACCACCCCGAAGCCAGCCCCGGCCCCCAAGACAGCATCTATCTATTCACAAAATTTGCCGATGCCATGCAGGCCCGCCGCGGCCAAGGACACAGCCAATAGTTTCGCCGTGTTTTATCGGTTTTGTTAAGCGGGCGTTAACCGTGAATTAAGCTTTGCCCTGTAGCTGTAGGACATCCACCTTGGAGGGATGATGTCCGTTATATCGCTTCGCCCCAGTCTGACCGCCGCAGCGCATCGAATGGCCGCGCAGGGGGTGAATAATGCGGGCGCGGTGCCGGTTGCGGGCGCAGAGGCGGAACGATGTGACATTGCCTTGATGCGCGCCGGCCATATCGATGGGGCGACGTTGATGGCCGCAATGGCGCAAACGCATTTTCCCGTGATTGAATATCTGATCCAACATGGGCATGTCCCCGAAGCTTTGGCCTATCAGGTGCTGGCCGCGCATTGGGCGATCGGTCTTGCTGATTTTACGCGCCTGCCCGTGGATCCGCATTTGCTCAGTCAAATAGACCCTGCCATGGCCTTGGCACAGCATTGGGTGCCGTGGCGCAAATCGGGGGCGCAGACCATCATTGTTTGCGCCTATCCCGAAGAGATGGAAAAACGGCGGGCAGAAATCAGCCAAATCTTTGGGCCCATTGCCTTTGCCCTTGCCCCGCGCCGCCTGATCGAGGCGCAGATTTTGGCCAAGGCCGGGCGCCTGATGGCGCGCGATGCGGAAACCCGCCTAAGTGACGGCGAAAGTTGCCGCAACTTTGCCCCAAAGCGGCTATATCTGCCCTTGGCTGCGCTGACTTTGCTGCTGCTTGGCCTGTTTGCCTATGCGCCCCAAACGGGGGCAATCGCCGTTCTTGGCGCGGGCATTGCCTTGGCCTTTGTTCTATCGGCGTTGAAATGGGCAGCCTTATTGCGAGAGCTGTGGCCCCTGCCCCATGACCGGCTGGGCGAAAGCGATGGGCCGCGCCCGCTTGTGCACCCCCATAGGCCCAAACTCACGCCAAAGCTGACACTCGTCTCGCGGCGCTTGGATTTGCCGATGATTTCCGTGATGGTGCCCCTTTATCACGAAAGCCGGATCGTCGCGCGCCTGATCCGGCGTTTAGAACGGCTGGATTACCCGCGCCGCGCGCTGGAAATCATCTTGTTGACCGAAAATAATGACAGCGCCACGGCGCAGGCCCTGTCCTGCCTGAAACTGCCCGCTTGGGTGCGGGTCTTGACGGTGCCAGAGGGGGAAATTCGCACCAAACCGCGCGCCTTGAACTATGGGCTAGACCACTGCAAAGGCGAAATCATTGGCGTTTATGACGCGGAAGATGCGCCCGACCCCCAACAATTGCGGGCAGTGGCGCAGGCCTTTGCCAAGGGCGATGCAGGGCTGGGCTGTTTGCAAGGTCGGCTTGATTATTACAACCCAAACCGCAATTGGATATCGCGCTGTTTTACCATGGAATATGCCACATGGTGGCGCATTGTGCTGCCAGGCTATGCGCGGATGGGCCTGCCGATACCGCTGGGCGGCACCACCCTGTTTTTCCGCCGCGACATCCTAAAAGAACTGGGCGCTTGGGATGCGCATAACGTCACCGAAGACGCCGATTTGGGCCTGCGTCTGGCGCGCAAAGGCTATCACACGCAGCTATTGGACAGCACCACCTATGAAGAGGCAAATAGCCAGGTGATCCCTTGGATCAAGCAAAGATCACGATGGATTAAGGGCTATATCATGACCTATGCCACCCATATGCGCCGCCCCTTTGCGCTGTGGCGTGACCTTGGCGCTTGGGGGTTTTTCGGCGTGCAAATGATGTTTGCCGGCACGGTGATAAATGCGCTGCTGGCCCCTTTTATTTTTGGCCTATGGGGCATGGCATTTGGCCTGATCGACCGCGCCATTTTTGGCCTGCCCGATGGGCTGATGATGGGCTTGGCAGTGGCGGGTCTGCTGGCAGAAATGGCCATGTTCGCGCTGGGCTATGCCGCGATGCGCCGCACCCATCACCGCATGAGCCCGCTGTGGCTGGCCAGCATGGTTTTCTACAACCTCTTGGCCAGTTTGGCCGCCTATAAGGCCCTGTATGAAGTGTTGACCAAACCCTTTTATTGGGACAAAACCGCCCATGGGTTGTTTGACGATGAGGCAAGCCCTATCGGGTTTTAAGTTCGCCCGAATCCACCCGAAGGCGCGTTTCATAGGCCTTTGAAATATGCCCGCGCAGGGCCATATAGGCGCGATCACCATCATGGGCGGCAATCGCTTCGACGATGGCGGAATGCTCTTCAATCGCGGCCTCGTCGCGGCCTTCGGCGGCAAAGCTGGTATTGGCCATGAGGGCCATGGAACGATGCACCAAATCCAATTGCTGCACCAAAAACCGATTGTGTGAGGCCAGATGAATCAGGCGGTGAAACCGCTTATTCGCGCGGCTGAGTTGGCGCGGATCGCCGCCAATCAAGGCGCGATCATCGGCCACCATGCCGCGCAGCACGGCGATTTCCTCGTCGGTGGCATGGCGGGCGGCCAAACGGGCGGCCAAACCCTCTAATTCGGCGCGCACGGTATAAAGTTCGGCCAATTCGGTGTGATCTAGACTGGCCACCATCAAAGAGCGCCCATCGCGCGCCAGCATCCCTTGGGTTTCAAGGCGCTGCAACGCTTCGCGCACGGGGGTGCGTGACATGCCGATACGTTCGGCCAATTCGCTTTCGACCAGCCGCGCGCCGGGGCCAAACTCTCCGGCCTCGATGGCATCCAAAATTAATGTATAGGCGTCTTTTTGCACGGGCCTGCTCCTTTGGCGGATACCCTAATCGCGGGCGGGGGCAAGTTACAAGTGATCTTGCGCGCCCAAAAGGGTGGCCTATACTGGCGGGATGGTCAAACAAGATTTCGCACATGTCCAGACTTGGGTCTTTGATCTGGACAACACGCTGTATCCGCCCCGCTACCGCCTGTTCGACCAAATCGAAGCGCGCATAAACGCATGGGTCATGGGCGCGCTAAAGGTGGGCGCGCATGAGGCCAACCGCTTGCGCCAAGCCTATTGGGACAGATATGGCACGACGCTGGCGGGATTGATGGCCGAGCATGACATCGACCCCGCCCCCTATTTGGCCGCTGTGCATGACATTGATTTTTCGCTTTTGCCGCAAGATCCGCTGCTGGCCGCCCATCTGCGCGCGCTGCGGGGGCGCAAGATTGTCTACACCAATGCCACCGCCTCTTATGCCCACAAAGTGCTGGCGGCGCGGGGGTTGGCGGGGATTTTCGATGCGGTTTACGGTGTGCAAGAGGCTGGGTTTCGCCCCAAGCCCGACCGAGCGGCCTTTGAGGCGGTTTTCACCGCCGATGGGCTAGACCCAGAGCAAGCGGCCATGTTCGAGGATGATCCGCGCAATCTGCGGGTGCCCCATGAGATGGGGATGCGCTGCGTTCATATTGCGCCCAAACGGATTTTGGCCCGCCATATCCACCATCACCATAGCGATTTGACCCAATTTTTGGGCCGGCTTTTGGCCTAGACGGGCCTTTTGGGGGGCGGGGCAGTTTGCCACTTCGACTTTTGCCGTGTCATGAGCTAGATGTGCGCAAAGCGGGGGTGAGACGATGGCGCAAGTTGAGACGGAAATTCTGATCGCAGGGGGCGGTGTGGCGGGGCTGACGGCGGCTTGCGCCTTTGGTCAGGCGGGGTTTGAGGTGATCTGCGTCGAGCCAACCCCCCCGATCACGGCGGCGCAAAGCAAAGGGGCCGATCTGCGCACAACTGCCTTTTTAATGCCATCAGTGGCGGTGCTGCAGCAGGCGGGGATTTGGCCGCAACTGGCCCCCTTTGCCGCGCCGTTGCAAATCATGCGGATCATTGATGCGGGCGGCAAGGCGCCCGTGGCACGCAGCACGCGCGACTTTGATGCCCGCGACATATCCAAGGATCCCTTTGGTTATAACTTGCCCAATTGGCTGCTGCGCCGCGAGATGGTGGCGCGGCTAGAGACTTTGGGCAATGTGCGGTTTTTGCAAGGCCAATCTTGCACGGGGCTAACCACGCGCGACGGGGCGGCCTTGGTGCAGCTATCGGGCGGGGACCGCGTGCGCGCGCGGCTGGCCATTGCCGCCGATGGGCGCAACTCGCGCCTGAGGGAGGCGGCGGGAATTGGGGTCAAGACCTTCAATTACGGCCAAAAGGCGATTGTTTTTGCCGTGAACCATGACGCGCCGCATGGGGATATCTCGACCGAGATTCACCGCTCGGGCGGCCCTTTTACTTTGGTGCCGCTGCAAGACCAAAATGGCCGCCCCGCAAGCTCGGTGGTCTGGATGGAGCGAAATGCGCCAGCGGCGCAGTTGATGGCCATGGATGATCGCGCCTTTGAGGCGGCGGCGCTGACGCGGTCGGCGGGGGTTTTGGGCGCGCTAAAGCTCATCAGCCCGCGCAGCATTTGGCCGATGATAGGGCAGTTTGCCTATACCATGGCGGGGCAAAGATTGGCCCTGCTGGCCGAAGCGGCGCATGTCGTCCCCCCCATCGGCGCGCAGGGGCTGAACATGTCGCTGGCCGATCTGGCGGCGCTGCTGGATTTGGCCTTGGCGCGGCGCGAAGGTTTGGGCGACGACGCCATGCTTGCCGCCTATCACCGCAAGCGCCATAGCGAAGTGTTGGCCCGCGTTTTGGGCATCGACGCGCTGAACCGCGCGTCGATGGCATCCGCCCAGCCCCTGCGCGATTTGCGCAAATTGGGGCTGGAGATGCTGCATGGGATCACCCCGTTGCGCCATGCGATGATGAAAGCGGGGATGGGGATGTGGTAGCTTTGGCCAAGGCCCTCGCCTTGGCCAGGTTACACCTTATAGCAATCCTAACGGTGGCCTCAAAGGCCAGCGCCCGCTAGGCCTTTGGCCCCAGCACAGCATCCAAACTTGGGGTGAGCCGCGCCAAAGTTGCGGCGGGGTCGGCCAGTTTATCCAGCCCGAATAGGCCCAAACGGAAGGTTCTAAACCCCTCGCCCTCGCCCACTTGCAAGGGAACACCCGCCGCGATTTGCAGGCCATGGGCGCGAAAGGCGCTGCCGTTTTGGATATGGGGATCGGCGGTATAGCTGACCACCACCCCCGGCGCGCCAAAGCCTTTGGCGGCAACCGATACCACCCCGCGCGCGGCCAAATCGGCGCGCACCAAATCGCCCAGCGCATATTGCGCGGCCTTGGCGGCGGCAAAGCCCATGGCTTGCGTCTCTAGGATCGCGGCGTGAAACCCCATGATGGCATCGGTGGGCATGGTCGCGTGATAGGCATGATTGCCCGCCTCGAAGGTGGCCATGATGGCGCGCCATTTCTTCAGATCAATGGCAAAGCTGTTCGATGTGGTCTCGTTCAAGCGGGCCTCGGCGGCGGGCGAGAGCATCACCACCCCCACCGACGGGCTGGCCGACCACCCCTTTTGCGGGGCGGAAATCAAAACATCGACCCCCAGCGCCGCCATATCCACCCAAATGCAGCCCGAGGCAATGCAATCAAGCACCATCAGCGCCCCCACCTCATGGGCCGCTGCCGCCATGGCTTTGATGTAATCATCGGGCAAGATGATCCCCGCGCTGGTTTCCACATGGGGGGCAAAGACTGCGTCGGGCCGCATATCGCGGATACGGGCGATGACGCTGTCGATGGGCGGGGGCGCATAGGGGGAGGTGTCCGAATTGCCCTGCCGCGCGGCCATGACAACCTGCGGATCGCCCATTTGGCAGGCGTCAAAAATCTGGCTCCAGCGGTAAGAAAACCACCCGTT
>CAXNIF010000042.1:0-9116 GCA_964202345.1 Cypionkella sp. | reverse complement strand
TGGGGGCGCGCGGTTCAATTATGTTGATGGGGCGGGGCATGTGACGGTGTGCGGCCGCGCTCTTCGCCTGCAGCATGGGGCCTTGCCCAAAGGCTGGGGGTTTTTTGCGGGCACGATGTTTTGGTGCCGCCCGCAGGTTTTTGCGGGTTTAGAGCAGACCTATCCTTTGGCCTGTTTTTCAGCGCATGGCGATACAGACGGGCAGCCTGAACATGTGGTGGAGCGCGCATTTGGTCTGATTGTCATGCAGGCGAATAAAAAAATTATGCTGCATGATACCGAAATTCTGGTGGATCATCCCAGCCAGCTTTATGGCAACCCAAATTGGGCCGACACGTATGATGCCTTTCAAGAGGGCGCGGCGCAAAAGTTAGATGATGCCCCCGCCGTTTTGGGCGCGCCATTGTCCTTGCTGCAGCTTGTTCAGGCCCATGACGGCTATGTTTGCGGCAGTTGGTCGGGAACTTTGATACAATATGACCAGTGTCTGCAAGGGCTGCGGCATGCGCCAGTGCGGCTGTTGCAAGCGGGCATTCAAAACGGCGGCGCGCTTGAAATATGGGGCAAGTATTTCACGAATGGGCGCATTATTCTGGGCTGTGACACCGATCAAAGATGCGCCGAATTGACCTTTGAGGATGCACGGATCAAAGCCATCCATGCCGATGCCGCCAGCCCCTATGCCAAAACCAAGGTTATGAAAATCTGCGGCCAATTTGACGTCATCATTGACAACAGCCCATCCGCCGCGCGGGACAGTATCGCTGTTTTTCTGCATTATTTTCCCAACTTGAATGCGGGCGGTGTGTATATTGTCGAAGGGCTACAAAACCTTGCCGCGCCAGCGCAAGGCGGCAGCGATGACACGTCGGCCCATGCGTTTTTTCGGTTGCTGTGTGATATTTTGCAGCGGCCGGAATGGGCCAATCAGCCCGATCTTTGCGCGCGGATCGCGCCCTTCGAAAGCGCGCATGACATTGATTTTGCTATATTCCGTTCCGTTCAATCGGTGGAATTCACACCTGCCCTGATTACGATACGCAAAACCGCAATGCAAGCGCTGGGCCAAGGAAGCATGGTCTGGTCAGACCGAAAGGCAATCGCGCCATGAGCCATGCGGCACAGATCAAAAGCGGGCAGGGTGACATTGATCTGGCGCAAGGGCAGGCCTTTGCCGCCTTGGCCCTTGCGATGCGCGATTTGCTAGAGACGGGCGAGAATTTTGACACTGTGACAAGGCTTGCGCGGATCGAAAGCATTCTTGGGTTGAACCTGCGGGCCAAGCGGTCTTGGCAGCGGGCCTTGAAGATCAAGAAAGATGCCTTGGCCTATGCGGGTCTGGGTTCGGTGTTGTTTCAAATGGGCGATGCGGCGGCAGGGAACATGGCCCTTAACGCTGGATTGGCGCTGGAGCCGGAAAATACGGTGCTGCTATCGTCGCTGGCGGTAAGCCATCTTTATCTGCAAGATTTTATCAGCGCCCAACGATATGCGGCGCAAGCTCTTAGCGTGGATCCTGATCATTTAGAAGCCACGCTTTGCCGCGCTAAGGCAGAATTGATGTTGGGCAATCTGGCTTTGGCCAGTTTCTATATCGATAAGCTTTTGCAAAAGGGGTATAAGCCAAAAGAAGTAAGCCTGTTGCAAGTTGATATTCTGCATCGACAAGATCAGCCCGAGGCGGCGCTTTTCATCGCCGCAACGCTTTGTGACGAAAACCCAAATGCCTTTGAAGCTATAAAAGGGTTTCGCCGCGCCTTTCGCACGCTGATCAAAAAACCGGCGCGATACATGGAATTTATGGACGGGTTGGATATTGCTTGGCGCCCTGCGCGGGCGCGGGTCGCAACATGCGCCCTGCCGGCGGATCACGCCAAGATTGATGTGATCATTCCCATTCACAATGCCCTAAATCAAGTGGAGGCCTGCATCCAAACCGTGCGTGCCCATAGCGCAGAGCGGTTGGGCAGATTGATCCTTGTCAATGACGGCAGCACGCCGCAGACGGTGGAGGCCCTAGCGGACTTCATCGGCGGTCATGCCGATACTGTTTTGGTGCATACCTTGCGCCGGTCGGGTTTTACCAACGCCGTGCTGCGCGGATTAGCCGAGAGTGACGCGCCCGCTTTTGTGGTTTTAAACAGTGATACGCTGGTGCCAGAGCGTTGGTTAGACAAGCTTTACAGCGCCCTTCGCAGTGGCGCAAAGACCGCCATGGTCAGCCCGATGTCCAATAACGCGGTATGGCAAAACTACGGCCCCGTCTTTGCCGATGACGTCTTTGCCGATGGCGACGTTGCCGATGGCGACAGCTTTTGCACCGCCCCTTTCCCCGTTCTGCAAGAACATTTTCGTCTGGCGCGGATCGGCGCTGGTATGGGCGGCGACACGCTTGTGCCTTTGCCGATTCTCCACGGATTTTGTATTTTGGTGGATCGATCGGCCTATGACGCAGTTGGTGGATTTGACCTAAGCGCCTATCCCGAAGGCTACGGCGAGACGCAAGACCTGTCTTTGCGATTCACCAAAGCTGGCTATGATCTTTTTGTGGTCACCGATTGTATCGTCTATCACGAACGGGGGGGGGAGTATCTCGCAAAGACGCCGCGAAAACTTGAGCAATGCGGCGCGGCAAAAGCTATATGACACCTATACGGCGCTGAATTATCTTTGTCTTGAGATGGCCTGTTGCACAGACCCGTTGCTGCATGACATCCGCAACATCTACTCTGGCGAGGCGTGACGCCGTGCTAATGCCCCGATTGTGCGCCACAGATTGGTTGCCATAGACAGGGTGCCATAGACAGGGCACCATAGACAGGGTGCGCTTGATTGGCTATTCAGCGCTATGCCCAGATATGCCTTTATGATCGAATATAATGGTGCGCCGTTTCACGGCTGGCAACGCCAGTCGGGCGGGCAGCCCAGCGTGCAAGGCGCGATCGAATCGGCCTTGGCCAAGCTTGACCCCAGCGCCCCCACGCTGACGGGGGCTGGGCGCACCGATGCGGGCGTTCACGCCACGGGGCAAGTGGCCCATGCCGATTTGACCCGCGATTGGGATCCGTTTCGGCTGACGGCGGCGCTGAACTGGCATTTGTCGCCCGCGCGCGTGGCGATTTTGGCCTGCGCCGCTGTGGCGGATGATTTTCACGCCCGCTTTGGCGCGATCGAGCGGCGCTATTTGTTTCGCGTGCAATCGCGCCGCGCCCCCGAGGTGCTGGACAAGGGCGCGGTCTGGCGGGTGCCGTTTGAATTGGATTTGGCCGCCATGCAAGAGGGCGCGGCCCATCTGATTGGCCTGCATGATTTCACAACATTTCGCAGCACCATGTGTCAGGCGCAAAGCCCCGTCAAAACGCTGGATGAGATTACCATCACGCAAATTCCCACACTCGGCGGGGTGGAGACACAATTTCGCCTGCGCGCGCGCAGTTTTTTGCACAATCAAGTGCGCTCGATTGTGGGCAGTTTGGAACGGGTGGGGGCAGGGGCATGGCCCGCCAGCCAAATGGAAACCGCGCTGCGCCGCGCCAATCGCGCCGCGTGTGGCCCTGTCGCCCCGCCGCAAGGGCTGTATCTGACCGATGTGATCTATCCGATGGCGCCTTTTGCGCCATAACTCTTGCGCTTTGCGGGCGCGCGCCGCAATCTGAGGGAAACAATTGGAGACGCGCCATGGATTTGCTAGCCCCCGCCACCGCTGTGCGTTTGCGCGCCTATGTGCCCTATTCCAATTTTCATGTGGGCGCGGCCATTCGCTCGGTTGAAGGCAACCTGCATCTGGGCTGCAATGTGGAAAATGTGGCCTATCCCGAAGGCACCTGCGCCGAAGCGGGGGCGATTGCCGCCATGATCGCGGCAGGTGATCAGCGCATTGCCGAGATTTTGGTCATTGCCGATAGCCCCGCGCCCGTGCCGCCTTGCGGCGGGTGCCGCCAAAAGATCGCCGAATTTGCCGCCCCTGATACCGTTGTCACCCTATGCACCACAGGGGGGGAGCGCCGCAGCATGACCGTGGCCGATTTATTGCCGGGGGTTTTCGCCAAAGAGCATATGGCCAAAACGGGCAAGCTGTAACATGGATGCGCGCGGCATTTTGGTGGCCTTGCGCGACGGAGTCACCCCCACGGCGGCCAAATTGGCATGGTTTGCCGATGGGCTGGCCAGCGGCGCGGTTTCGGACGCGCAAGCGGGGGCCTTTGCCATGGCCGTGATGCAGCGCGGGCTTAGCGAAACTGGCCGCGTGGCGCTGACTTTGGCCATGCGCGATTCGGGCCAAGTGCTGACATGGACCGATGGGCGGCCTGTGGTGGACAAACACTCGACCGGCGGCATTGGCGATTGCACCTCTTTGCTGCTGGCCCCTGCATTGGCGGCATGTGGGGCGGATGTGCCGATGATTTCGGGGCGCGGATTGGGCCATACAGGCGGCACTTTGGACAAGCTGGAATCCATTCCCGGCTTTCGCACGGGCCTGCCCGAAGCCGTGCTGCGCGCCCAAATTCGCGCGCTGCACTGCGCCATTGTCTCGGCCAGCGCCGAAATAGCCCCTGCGGATCGCCGCCTTTACGCGGTGCGTGATGTAACAGGCACGGTGGAATCGATCGATCTGATCACCGCGTCGATTTTGTCCAAGAAACTGGCAGCGGGTCTGCCTGCATTGGTGCTGGATGTGAAAACAGGGTCTGGGGCCTTTATGAAAACCCTGCCCGAGGCGCGCGCTCTGGCGCGGGCTTTGGTCGATACCGCCAATGGCGCGGGGTGCAAAACATCGGCCCTTATCACCGATATGAGCCAGCCCTTGGCCGATGCTGCGGGCAACGCGCTAGAGGTGATGGTGGTGATGGAAACCCTGACGGGGCGCAATGTGAATACACGGCTGTGGGATGCCACTTGTCGTCTGGGGGGCGAGGCGCTGTTTTTGGCGGGGCTTGCGCCCGATGCCAAGGATGGCGAAGGCCAAATCCGCGAGGCGCTAGAGGATGGATCAGCCGCCGAAGTCTTTGGCCAAATGATTGCCGCCCAAGGCGGGCCGCTGGATTTTCCCGACCGCTGGCCCGACCGCTTGCCCGCCGCCACGGTGATTAGGGCGGTGACGTCGGATCGCGCCGGCTTTGTGGCGCAGATTGATGGCCATGTTTTGGGGCTGGCCGTGGTGGCCATGGGGGGCGGGCGTTTGCGCGAAGGGGATCGGATCAACCCTGCCGTGGGCCTGTCGGCGCTGGCCCCTATTGGCACGGATTTAACGCGCGGTGAGTTGATCTGCGTCATCCACGCCGCCACCGAAGCGGCGGCAGATCGCGCCGAAGCAGCCGTGCGCGCGGCCTATCGGCTGGCGGATGTCGCCCCCAAAACTTTGCCCAAATTGATCCAAGAAAGAATTGCCTAGATGGCCCGCGCTTTTCTGATTGTGCTGGATTCGCTGGGGATCGGCGGCGCGCCGGATGCCGCAGATTTTGGCGATGAGGGGGCCAATACCTTGGGCCATATCGCGGCGCATTGCGCGGCGGGGCGGGCGAATATCGGGCGGGAGGGGCCGCTGCATATGCCCCATTTGGACGCGCTGGGTCTGGGCGCGGCGCTGCATTTGGCCAGCGGGGTTAAAGTGCAAGGTCTGGGCGCGCTGCCCCAAGGGCGCTGGGGGGCGGCGCGCGAAATCTCGCGCGGGAAGGATACGCCATCGGGGCATTGGGAATTGGCGGGCGTGCCTGTGCCGTGGGAGTGGACATTTTTCCCCGATCAAACCCCTGCCTTTGATGATGCGCTGGTGGCGCTGGTCTGCCGCCTTGCGGGAACCGATGGAATTTTGGGCAATTGCCATGCCTCTGGCGTGCCGATCATCGCCGCCCATTGCGCCGAGCATCTGCGCAGCGGCTGGCCGATTTGTTATACCTCGGCCGATTCTGTTTTTCAGATTGCCGCGCATGAAACCGCTTTTGGCCTAGAGCGTTTGGTGAAACTTTGCGCAGATTTGGCCCCCTATTTGCACGCCCGCCGCGTGGGGCGCGTGATTGCGCGGCCTTTTGTCGGCACTTGCGAAGATTTTACCCGCACGGCAAATCGCCGCGATTTTGCCATTGCCCCGCCGCAGCCCACGCTGTTGGACTGGGCGCATGAGGCCGGCCGCGTCACCCATGCGATTGGCAAGATTGGGGATATCTTTTCGATGCAAGGCGTGGGGCATTTGCACAAAGGGGTATCCGATGCCGCTTTGTTCGATCACTTGGATCGCCTTGCGGGCAGCGCCGAAGATGGCGCGCTGGTCTTTGCCAATTTTGTGGAATTTGACAGCCTATATGGCCATCCGCGCGATGTGGCGGGATATGCGCGCGCGCTGGAATGGTTTGACGCGCGGGTAGGGGCGTTTTTGCAAAACCTGCGGGCGGGGGATTTGGCCCTGTTCACCGCCGATCATGGCAACGATCCGACATGGCGCGGCACCGAGCATACCCGCGAGAGGGTGCCTGTTTTGTGCGCGGGCGTGGGGGGCGGGCCGATTGGCCCTTGCGGCTTTGTGGATGTGGCGGCCAGCGTGGCGGCGCATTTGGGTCTGCCCAAGTCTGGCCTTGGTCGCAGCTTTTTGTAAGGGCGGCGCTTGACGCGGCGGGCGCGGCACCCGATACCAAAGGGGCAAATTATGGAGACTGGCCATGCGGGAACATCTGACTGTCGTATCGCATCCTTTGGTGCAACATAAGCTTAGCTTGATGCGCGATAAGTCGACATCAACGGCGTCGTTTCGCCAATTGCTCCGCGAAATCAGCCTGCTTTTGGCCTATGAGGTCACGCGCGAATTGCCGATGACGACCATGCGGATCGAAACCCCGTTAGAGCCGATGGCCGCCCCCGCCATCGAGGGAAAAAAGCTGGCGCTGATTTCCATTTTGCGCGCGGGCAATGGGCTGCTGGATGGGATATTGGAATTGATCCCTGCGGCGCGGGTGGGGTTTGTCGGGCTATACCGCGACCCCGAAACGCTGCAACCGGTGCAATATTATTGCAAATTGCCCGATCAATTGGACGAGCGGTTGTCCATCGTTGTCGATCCGATGCTGGCCACGGGAAATTCCAGCGCCGCGGCCATTGATTTGCTGAAAAAGGCGGGGGCCAAGAATATCCGCTTTTTGTGTCTTTTGGCCGCGCCCGAAGGCGTGGCCCGCATGCGCGAGGCCCATCCCGACGTGCCGATTGTCACCGCAGCGCTGGACAGTCATTTGAATGACCACGGCTATATTGTCCCCGGTCTTGGCGATGCGGGGGATCGGATGTTTGGCACAAAGTAGCATGGGCGCTTTGTTGCGCGCCCAAAGGCCCAAGATGGTTGGGATTTGCGCAGCTTGCGTGCTGACCCTAGCTGTCACAGATGTATTTTAGCCCTAAAAAGGCCGAATCATCCAGCACGATAGGCAGGGATCCATCGGGGGCGGCATCGGGCATTTGGGCCAAAATTGGGTCGGCGGCATAGGCGGCATAGGGTGCAGAGGTGATCACGGCCTGCGCCAAGGCCGCATGAAGTGCGGCGCTGTTTTGCGGCATGGGCATGTCGCTTTCTTGGGCGATAGACAGCCCATATCCCACAAGCGCCGTTTGCGGCAAGCTGCCGCTGGACATTAACCGGATCGCGGCCAGCAACCCTGCATGGCGCAGCGCCCTCTTGAGAGGGTCAACTTGCGCCATGCGCAGCCTTTCTGCCAGCACGATCCCCGCCAAAGTGTCTGGCCCATCGGCGGCCTCGATCAGGGCGAAAGGCAAAAGAATAGTGCCATCGGCAAGGCTATGGGTGGCCTGCAGCCCCTGACGCAGCACTTGGATTTTGGGCGGATTATCGGGGGCCAGACGGCGGGCCAGATCGCTGGCGGCGGCAACGCCTGTGGCCCCTGCGCAAGGCGAGCCCGCGATGATGGCAATATCGCGCAGCGCAAGGGCCGCCACATTCTGCCGCGCTGCCAAAGGCAGGCGCTGGGCCACAAAGTCAAAAAACTGTATCGGCAGCCAAAGCGCCAGCGCGCCCACAAGCCCCGCCGTTGCGGCGGCGGTAAAGCCCAGTCGCAAGCGCCCGGGCCGTTTGCGGCGGCGATCCACAACAGCGCGCACTTTGTCCAGCGCCTCGATCATGGCCAGGTCATTCAGTTCTAGCGTTTCGGTCTGATCTTCATGCGGGGAGAAAATGACAAATCCTTCGACATGGGCCACGCGCAAAATGGCGGGCAACGACCATTGCGCCAAAGGCAATTCCGTTTTTGGGTCAAGCAGCACAATGGTCGCCTCGCGCAGTCCAATAATGACCTCGCGGCGCTGGGCCTGCGGGTGGCTGCGCCACAATCCTGTCGCCTCAAGGCGTTCATATTGATGCAGTGCAGTCATAAAGGCTTTCACTGGTTTGTGGCACAAAGACGATGGGCCAGAAGGCACTGTCTTAACCTAGCTTGCGCTTAACCTAGCTTAGGCGGCTATTTTCTTCAATGCAGCAAGTTCAGGGAAAGATGTCGTATTTGGCAGGCAAACGCCCCAAATTGCGTGGCAGTTTGCCCCAAAGGAGCGCAAAAATGTCCCCCAAAGGCCCAATTTCACCGCCGTCAGCATCACCGACCTTCACAACACTGGCCCCGATGATGCCCGGCCAAGACCGAATTCTGGCGGCAGCGGGGCTGACGCTGATTTATGCGGTGACCATCGGCTTTACCGATAACCATGTGCGCACCATTGCCGAAAATGCGGGGCTTTGGCAGTTTCACACTGTGCGCAGTGTGATGGCCATTGCGATTTTGGCCCTGATCGCGCCGTTGCTGGGGCTGAGGTTGCGGCCCAAAAACTGGCGGCCTGTTTTGTTGCGCTCGGTGCTACATGCCGGCGCGATGCTGATTTACTTTGGGGCTTTGGCCTTTTTGCCCGTGGCCTTGGTGGCGGCGGGATTGTTTACAGCGCCGATTTTCGTGCTGCTGATCTCGCGATTTGCTTTGGGCGGCACGGTGACATTGACGCAGGTGATTGCGGTAGCTTTGGGCTTTGGCGGGGTGGTTTTGGTATTGGGCCCGCAAGCGATGGCGGGGGCGTCCTTTGCCGCATTGCTGCCCGTGCTGGCGGCGGTGCTTTACGGGCTGGGCAATATCGCC
>CAXNIF010000041.1:0-9151 GCA_964202345.1 Cypionkella sp. | reverse complement strand
TGGGGCACATAGCGCTGGAAATACCACTGGGTTTTTTCGCGGTCAGAGGGGGCGGGCAGGGCCACGGTGCGCACCACGCGCGGGTTAAGCCGCTGGGTGATGCGCTTGATCGCGCCGCCCTTGCCGGCGCTGTCGCGCCCTTCGAACAGGATCACAACCTTTTTCTTATGAAAAACCACCCATTCTTGGAGTTTAATCAATTCCGATTGCAGGCGGATCAGATTGTGAAAATAGACGTTGCGGTCAATCATGTCGGGATGTTTGGATTTGTAAATCTTGGCGATTTCCCGCGACAGTTGGGCATCTTCCAATTCCAACTCAAAGCCTTCGTCATAGCTGTCGGCCAGTTCAGCCTCGAGCCAATCGCGGGCGGCTGCTTCGGGGTTTTGTGGGGCATCGGACATGGTTCACCTTTGATTGTATAAGGTTCCATGCCGCAGATTTGTAAAACTATGGTGACATTATCGTCGAATCGGCACGATTGGGCGTGCGCGGCGCATAGTCAAAATCGGGCATAATCTCGTCAATTTGCAACAGCGGGCCTGTCCCCGCCGCCATGCCCGTCAGTGACAAAAGAGCATAGCCATGCACGAGGGACCATAGCATCAATTCGGCGCGGCGCCCTGCTTGGGGCGCGTCGGACTTGTCCCAAACAAGTCCTTCGGCAATGGCGGCCAAAACGGCATAGCTTTCGCGCGCCGCCGCCATGAGTTCGGGGTCATCAAAGGCGCATTGCGCGGGCGAGAACATCAATCGAAACAAATGCGGATGGGCCTGCGCAAAGCGCAGATATCCTTGCATGGCGGCCCTTTGCCGCGCTTTTGGATCATCGCCCTGAACGCCTTGGCGCATAAAGGCGGCGTGGCGGCGAAATCCAGTCGCGGCGATGGCGGTGAGCAGACCCTTGAGCGAGCCAAAATGATTTTTCGGCGCGGTATGGCTTACTCCGACATGGGCCGCAATCGCGCGTAAGCTTAGCGCTTCGAGCCCGCGCGCATCAAGAATTTCGATTCCAGCGGCGATTAAAGCGGCCTTCAGCGCGCCGTGGTGATAGGGTTTTTTGGCGTGGTCATTTTCGGTCATATTTCCAATGTAAATATTTTGCTGGACATTGCAAGCGGATCGGTTATTTATGTTTACATTGGAAACATTAAGGGGGCCGCAAATGGACGCGGATAGTTTATTCACTTGGGCCAGCGCGGCGGTCATGCCCGGCTGGCTGATTTTAATTTTTGCGCCGCGCGGGCGCTGGCCTTGGCTTGACCACATTCCCGCGCTGATTTTGCCCTTGGGCCTATCGGCCCTGTATGCGGGGCTGATCTTGACTCATTTTCACGGCGCGGGGGGCGGGTTTGGCAGTATCGCGCAGGTGCGCGCGCTGTTCGCCTCTGATTTTGGGCTGCTGGCGGGCTGGGTGCATTATCTGGCCTTTGATCTGATGATCGGCGCGATGATGGCGGGGCAGATGGATCGGCTGGGCCTATCGCGCCTGTCGCAAGCGCCGCTTTTGGCGATGATTTTCCTATTTGGCCCCTTGGGGGTGTTTTTGATTTGGGCAGCGCAAGGCAGCATGCGCCTGATGGGCAAAGGGGGGGCGATATGACATATTCAGCGCGGCAATTGTGGCTGCTGACGGCAGTTTCCTTGGGCATGATGGCTCTGGGTCTGATCTGGGCGCTGTTCGAAACCCGCCTGTTTCAAGACAGTTTGGTGTGGATCAAGCCGTTCAAATTCGCCCTATCTATCGCCGTTTTCTTTGCAACTTTGGCGCTGGCCTTTGACCGGCTTAGCCCGGCTGCGCAGGCGCGGCCATTGTGGCCTTGGGTGATGGGCGCGCTGGCTGCGGCCTTCTGGCTAGAGATGATCTATATCACCGCCCAGGCCGCGCAGGGGCAAGCGTCGCATTTTCGCGTCGATACTGTCTTTCACAATGTGATGTATAGTTTGATGGGGCTGGGGGCCTTGACGCTGGTGCTGGGAACGGCGCTGATAGGATGGGAAATTCTGCAAGATAGGGCCAGTCGCTTGGGCGCGGATATGCGCTTTGGCATTGGGGTGGGGTTTATCTTGTCCACGATTTTGACGTTGATCACGGCCTTTACCTTGGGGGGCAATGGCGGGCATTTTGTGGGCACTCCGCCGGCAGGGGCGGCGGTGATCCCCTTTTTCGGCTGGTCGGCGGTTGTGGGCGATCTGCGCCCGTCGCATTTCATCGCGCTGCATGCGATGCAAGCGATCCCGCTGCTGGCATGGGCGGTGGCGGGCAGGCCGCGGGCGCGGACGTGGATTGTCGGCGGATCGGTGCTGTACACGGCCCTGACGCTGGCGCTATTTGGGCAGGCGCTGATGGGCCTGCCGATGCTGCGGCTGTAAAAAAGGGGCCGCTTGGCCCCTTTCTTTTGCGGTCGCGCCTCGCGCTTTATCTGCGTCTATCGCGCCGCGCGCTCATGGGTTGAAAGGCCACGCCGACATGGGCCTCGCAATAGGGTTTTCCCGGCTGGCTGGGCAGGCCGCAAAACCAAAACTCTTCGGTGGCGGGGTCACCGATGGGCCATTTGCAGGTGCGTTCGGTCAGTTCCATCAAGGTCAGCCGCGCGGCGCGCTTTTCAACCTCGCGCACAGAGGCCAAGGCCTCGGGCGAGATTTCATTGGCCGATGGCTGTGGCGGCAGGGGTTGGCCCGCCGGCACAATGGATTTGCGCAGCGGAATAGGCCCCGTGGCCGAAGCGATGATCGACGCCGCTGCTGACAGGGGGGCGGCGGGCGGTGGCGGCGGCGGGGGGGGGGCGGCCACTTTGGGGCTGGCCTTGGGCGGCGGCGCTGCCTCTGGGGCGGGTTCCACCTCTGGCTCTTCTTCATCGCGGTTGGACAGGCCCAAGCGATGCACTTTGCCAATCACGGCATTGCGCGTCACGCCGCCCAATTCTTTGGCGATTTGGCTGGCGGATTGGCCTTCGGCCCACATCCGCTTGAGCGTTTCGACTCGTTCATCTGTCCAAGACATCGCGCACCTCTGTTGGCCCCATTTTCGCCCCGTGGTTTGCCCATTATGGGACAGGGCGGGGAAAATCCCATATCGCCTCTATTCTAACCACAGGCGCGCGGGATACAAGCAAGGCGCGCGGCTTTCAAGCGGCTGATTCGCAACAATTGCGCGCAAAGGGGGCCAAATGCACGATTATGCCGACCAAAGGGGCGATACCTTTAAAACTTTTGAAAAGGTGGGGCGCGGGGTCAAGCTGCCCAAAACCGCCGTGGTCGCCTATGAATTCGTGGCCGAAGAGGTGGATACCAAATGGGCCGAGGTTCACGCCGCCCTGCGGGCCAAAGGGTTTAAGTCGTCGCATCGCGGCGATGTTTTGACCGTGAAAATCGGCCCCATCACGATTGACGCCGAAACAGTCTGGCATTGGGAGCGCATCGCCACTGAGATTTGCCTGCCCTTCGAGTTTTACCCCGATGGCTGGGAGTTGGACAGCTAAGGCGCCTTTAGGGGGTTTTCACCCCCGCCACATAGGTGGCGCGAATGGCGCGGTCATCGCCCAGCATGATGGTGGGGAAAATCTGCTGCCAGATATTTTCGGCCCGCGCGGTGGCCTGCGCAATTGCGGGGGTAGCGGCAAGGTTCACAATGGTCAAATCCGCCTCCATTCCGGCGGCGATATTGCCGATTTGGTGCTGCGCGTGCAGGGCGCGGGCGCTGCCCATGGTGGCCAGATACCACAGATGGGCAGGGTGCAGCGACTGACCGCGCAGTTGCGCGACCTCATAGGCGGCGGCCATCGTGCGCAGCATCGAAAAGGATGACCCGCCCCCTGTATCGGTGGCAAGACCCGTGCGAATACTGCGCGCAAGGCCCATGTCAAACAGGCCAGACCCGATAAAGGTATTCGATGTCGGGCAATGGACAATGGATGCATCCACCTCGTGCAGGCGGTCTATCTCGCGCGCGGTCAAGTGGATGGCATGGCCATAAAGGCCGCGCGGGCCCAGCAGCCCATGGGCTTCGTAGGTGTCCAGATAATCGCGCGCCGTGGGAAAAAGGGTTTTGACCCAAGCGATTTCATCCACTTGTTCGGACAGATGGGTTTGCATCAGACACGTGGGATTTTCGGCCCATAAGGCCCCAAGCGCGGCAAGCTGCGCCGCGCTGGAGGTGGGCGAGAAGCGCGGTGTGATGACATAGGACAGCCGATCCACCCCCTGCCACGCGGCCATCAGCGCGCGGCTGTCATCATAGGCGCTTTGGGCGCTGTCGCGCAAATTCTGCGGCGCGTTGCGATCCATGCAGGTTTTCCCCGCCCATGCCCGCATGCCCCGCGCCTGTGCGGCGGTGAAGATGGCATCGACCGATGCGGGGTGTATCGTGCCATAGCTGCAAAAGCTGGTGGTGCCATGGGCCAAAGCCAGCCCAATATAGCGCTGGGCGATGTCGCTGGCATAGGCGCTGTCGCCAAAGCGCGCCTCTTCGGGAAAGGTGTAGGTGTCCAGCCAATCGATCAGCCGTTTGCCCCAAGAGGCGATGATGGCCGTTTGCGGGTAATGGACATGGGCATCGATAAAGCCCGCAGAAATCAGGTCTTGGCCATAATCTTGCACGCGGGCGGCGGGATAGGCCGCGCGCAGCCCCGCCGCCGTGCCATGGTCTAGGATTTTGCCGCCGCCGATGGCAACTGCGCCTTGGGATTCGATTTGGGCTGCCTCGGGGCCAGTGAGAAACGGATCGGCCGAAAAAGACAAAACCTGCCCCAGCAGCAGGGTATCGACCTTGGTTTGTGGCTGTGTCATCACGCGCTCCTGACTTGGCAGGGCAATCCTAGGGGCAATCGCCGCGCAGGTAAATTTCACTTTGCCTTTGCCATTGGCCTATTTGATTGAAACAGCTTATCCTATGCAAGAGAAATGCCAAAAGGGCCGCAAGCAGAAAGGGCGCGCGATGGCTATGCCTGATGAATTGCGTGACAAAGACTGGCTGAGTGCGGTCTTGGCGGCGGTGCAGTCGGCGGTGCAGGCGGGGGATGCCGAGCGGCTGACTTTGATGCTAGACCCGCTGCATGCCGCCGATATTGCCGATGTGCTGGAACAAATCGGATCGGCGGAACGGCGCGCGCTTTTGGCGCTGTGGTCGCGGCAGATTGACGGCGATATCTTGTCGGAAATCGACGAATCCATCCGCGAAGAGGTGATCGAAGCGCTGCCGCACGGCGTGCTGAGCGATGCTGTGCGCGATTTGGACAGCGACGATGTGATTGATATTTTGGAAGATTTGGATGCGCCGCAGCAAGAGGCCATTCTAGACGCTTTGGACGCTGTGGATCGTATCGCGGTGCAGGCGGCGCTGGCCTATCCGATGGGCAGTGCCGGGCGATTGATGCAGCGCGAAACGGTGGCCTTGCCGCAAGATTGGACAGTGGGGCAGGCCATTGACCATCTGCGCAGCGCCCAGATTTTGCCCGATCAATTCTATCATGTGATTTTGATTGACCCGCGCGCGCGCCCCACGGGGCATGTGACCTTGGGGCGGATTTTGTCGGCTCAGCGCGACACCGCCTTGGCCGCGCTGGGCGAGGAGAGTTTTCGCACCATCCCCGCCCTGAAAAGCGAAGCAGATGTGGCCTATTTCTTTAATCAATATCACCTGATCTCGGCCCCTGTGGTGGATGAGGCGGGGCGATTGGTGGGGGTGATTACCATTGATGACGCCATGAATGTGCTGGATGAGCAGCACGAAGAAGACATGCTGCGCATGGCGGGTGTGGGGGATTCTTCGGCCATGACCGATGGGGCGCTGGCCACGATGCGCCAGCGTTTGCCATGGCTGGTGGTCAATTTGTTCACCGCCTCGCTGTCGGCCATGGTCATAACGCAGTTTCAGGCCACGATTGCCCAGCTTGTGCTTTTGGCGGCCTTGATGCCGATTGTGGCCTCGACGGGGGGGATTGCGGGGACGCAATCCTTGGCGGTGTCGGTGCGCGCCTTGGCCACGCGCAGCCTGACTGCCGCCAATGCGCGGCGGGTGGTCTTGCGCGAGTTGCTGGCGGGGTTGCTGTCGGGGGCGGCCTTGGCGGTGATTTTGGCCCTAGCCGCGCTGGCGGTGTTTGGCAATTGGCACTTGGGCGCGGTTTTAGGCCTGGCGATGCTGGCGACTTTGGTTGTTTCTGCCTTGGGCGGGGTGCTGGTGCCGCTGGGATTGCAGCGCCTTGGGCTTGACCCTGCGCTGGCCTCTGGCACCTTTGTCACGACATTAACCGATGTCTTGGGGTATCTTACATTTTTGGGATTGGCGACATGGATGCTGCTGTAAAAACCCAAGCGCGGCAAGCGGCCTTTGCCGCGCGCAAAGCCGCCTTTGGCGCGCCAGATTCCCCCCAAAGGGGCGCGCGGGCCCAGCGGCATTTGACGCAGGTCTTGCAGCCCTTTGCGGGGCGCACGCTGGCGGGCTATATGCCCATGCGCACCGAAATTGACCCACTGCCAAGTATGCACGCCCATGACGGGCCCGTTTGTGTGCCTGTCATCGTGGCCCCTGCCACGCCGCTGCAATTTGCCGCCTATTGGCAAGGCTGCGCGATGCAGGCAGGCGGTTTTGGCGCGCTGATCCCGCAAAGCCTGACCTATCTGACGCCGCAGGTTTTGATTGTGCCGCTGCTGGCTTTTGACGGGCGGGGCTATCGTTTGGGCTATGGCGGCGGCTTTTATGACCGCACCTTGCAAGAGCTGCGCGCGCGCGGCCCGATCATCGCCATCGGCTTTGCCTTTGCCGCGCAAGAAATCCCCCATGTGCCGACCGAGCCGACCGACCAGCCTTTGGACATGATGGTGACCGAAGACGGGGCGCTGCATTTTGGCGCGCAAATGGCGCGTGGCTGACGTCGCGCGCGGCCTATTTGGCAATCACCTCATCGCGCAGCACCATATTGGCCCATGCGCGGTCTATCAAAGACGGGGTCATGCGATAGGGCAGGGCTTCGAAATCGCAAATGGCGATGATTTGATCGATCAAAAAGTTGGGCTGATAATTGGCAAAGGTATTGCCGATTGCGGGATATTTTTCGCGCAGCAAATAAAGAACAGACTCCTCGTCCAGCGCCATGCCTTTTTTGCGCGCGACCATGGCAAGGATTTTCAAGAACATCTCTTGGTTGGGCCCATCAATCTTGATTTTGAAAAAGATGCGCCGCAGGGCCGCGCCGTCGAAAATCTCATTGGGGTGAAAATTGGTGGAAAACAACACCAAAGTGTCAAAGGGCACAGTGAACTTTTCGCCCGATTGCAATTGTAAAATATCGCGCCCTTCTTCGAGAGGGACAATCCAGCGATTGACCAGTTTTTGCGGCGATTCAGCTTGGCGGCCCAGATCATCGACAATAAAAATCCCGCCTGACGCCTTTAATTGCAGCGGGGCTTGGTAGGTGCGGGCCACGGGGTTAAACTTAAGATCCAGCATATCCAGCGTCAATTCCCCGCCCGTCACAATGGTGGGGCGCTGGCACAAAACATAGCGCGGGTCATGGCGCGGCCCCGTGCGGCGCAAGCTGATCTCGTCTTGGGCCAGCGATGGGGCGGCTTGGGCGGGGCTGTGGACAATCGGGTCAAAGACCGAAATCACCTGCCCCAAATATTCAATGGCGCGCGGCACATAGATCAAATCGCCCATCGCGGCGCGGATACCATTGGAAATGGATGATTTCCCATTGCCCGGCGGGCCATACATCAAAATCGAACGTCCCGATGATACGGCAGGGCCAAGATGGGTGATCAGATCTTCGGGCAAAATCAAATGCCCCATCGCGGCAATCAGATCGGCGCGGCTGATTTTGATCTTGCGCACCGATTGGCGGCGAATTTGCGCGGCATATTCGGTCAAAGGCACGGGCATGGCGCCAAAATATTCCGATTGCGCCAAGGCGTCCAAGGCGCGGGCGCGGCCGATATCGGTCAGTTGAAAGCGCATCTCTGGGCTGGCCACGGTTGAAAAATTGCCCAGGGCCTCAAGCAAGTTTTGCTTGCGCAAGGAGTCGATCAGACAGTCCGTCACAGGCGCGGGCAGGGCGATGGCGCGGGCGATATCGCTTTGCAAGGTCAGATTGGTGCGAAAGATGGTCTTGAGCGCAATATCACGCATCATCACCGCCGAGAGGCCCGTGTCTTGCACATCGCGCGGCTCTGCGGGGGGGGTAATACCAAACTGGGGATGCATATTCATGGCCAAACCTCGCGCGGAACCTTGCGCAAACTTGGGCTGAAAAGCGGCCAATCTTGGGTTAGGATTGCGGCAAAAACAGGGGCAATGCCCGCATTATGATGTAAATATTCAATATCCCCGCCAAGGCAAATCCCATGGGGAAATCTGCATCATGCCAACTTTGCCAGTCTTGGCTGTGGCGGCGGATGACAGAGACCCTCTTGGCCAAGCGGTGCGCGGCAAAGGCGGCAAGAAAAACAGCCGCCGCCAGCACCAACACAAATCGCGGGTTGCTTTGCACAAAAAACGGCGCCATGGCGGCGATGAATTTTGCATCCCCCGCGCCAAAAAATCGGATCAATGCCGCAAAAAACCCCATCACCAACATCGCCGCCCCAAGGCCAATGCCCGCCGCCCAAATCGACAGGGGCATCAAGAGCAGGCCGAAAATCAGCCAAATCCCCGCCAAGGCCAAAACGGCGCTATTGGGAATTTTCATGAATTTCATATCGCTCCATGCCACCCAAATGCCAATGGCCAATGTCGCGGGCAGCAAAAGGGCAGCGTCCAAGGGCGACATGGCGCTAGCTTTCCAAAGCGTCAAGACTGCGCTGGGCGGCCTCGAAAAATTGGGGATGGGTGTCAATAGCCGATTGCAACAATTGCTTGGCAATGGCCGTATCGCCCTGTTTCACCGCCGCCAGCCCCGCCGTATAGTAAAGCTGGGCGCGTTCGATTTGGGTCAATTCGATGACCGGCAGATCATATTTACGCTGCGCGGCACGGGCCAAGACAAGGTTATTCTTGGCAGTGAACAGGGCGCTGTCATAGGTCAGCGCCTGCATGAATAGCCGCTCCGCCGCCGCGCCTTGGCCGCGCGTCAGTTTGGAAAATCCCCAATTGTTCAACACAGGTGCGGGCTGGGGTGTCATGCCAGCGGCGATTTCATAAAAACTATCGGCCTTT
>CAXNIF010000040.1:0-9198 GCA_964202345.1 Cypionkella sp. | reverse complement strand
CCCTTCGATCCCGCCCAAAAGGTTTTCTGCCTTGACCTTAAACCCGTCAAAAGCCAGTTCATATTCTTTCATGCCGCGATATCCCAGCACTTCGATCTCGCCGCCCGTCATCCCCGGGGTGGGAAAGGGGGCCGCGTCGGTGCCGGGGGTTTTTTCGGCCAAGAACATCGACAATCCGCGATAATCCGAAGAGGCTGGGTCTGTGCGGGCAAGCAGGGTCATCACTTGCGTGCGGGCGGCATGGGTGATCCAAGTTTTATTGCCCGTGATCGTATAGCCATCATCGCCCAGAACGGCGCGGGTGCGCAGGCTTCCCAGATCGCTGCCTGTATTGGGTTCGGTGAACACGGCTGTGGGCAGAATTTCGCCGCTGGCCAATTTTGGCAACCACTGCGCCTTTTGGGCTTCGGTGCCGCCGCAAAGAATCAATTCTGCCGCAATTTCGCTGCGGGTGCCCAGCGATCCCACGCCGATATAGCCGCGCGACAATTCTTCCGATACCACCACCATCGATTCTTTGGACAGGCCAAAGCCGCCAAATTCTTCGGGGATGGTGAGGCCAAACACGCCCATTTCTGCCAATTCAGCGATAATCTCCATCGGGATCAGCGCGTCTTTTAGGTGCCAATCATGCGCATGAGGAATCACCTTTTCTTCGGCAAATCGACGAAACTGTTCGCGGATCATCTCAAGCTCTTCGCCCAGCCCAGCATGGCCAAAGGTCGCGCGGCCATGATTATCCTGCATCAATTGCACCAGCGCCATCCGGGCCGCATTGGTGTTTCCCGCATCGATCAATCGCGCGGCATCGCTGCTGGGGGTTGCCGCAATGCCCATATCAGCCAAGCGAATGATTTCGCCCTGACTCATTGGAATGCCGCCAAAAATCTGGGCCAAATACTCGCCAAAGGCGATTTGGTGGATCAATGATTCCATCTGCCCAAATTGACCGTTGCGATCTGCCGCCTCGGCCCAAGTTTGCATTTGACGCAAAGCCTGCGCATAGGTGGCCAGCCAAGCGACCCCATGGGCAGCGGTTTGGTTGGCTTCAAGCAGCGCCGCGTCCGGCTTGCCCATGGGCGCGCAGCGCGCACGCAGGGCGGCAATGGCTGTGGACAAAATCGCCTCGGCATCTGTGGCCGCTTGCGCCGTCAGGGGCAAAAGATTGGCGATCAGGGGGCTATCAAGCATTGGCTGTCCATCGTGCGGCATGACTAAACTTTCGATTTCGGGCATGATTCTGCAACTGCGAAAGAGATAGAGCCTTTGCATCGACGGCGCAATAAGATTTCGCCGCGATGTATGATTTTGATCTAAAATGTCGCAGGTAAATTTGTCTTTCGTGCTGTGACGCCGCCACGGCCCTGTTTGCGCTGCAAATTTGAACAAGGATTGTGCTGCGCGCTGACTTTTATTGGCGGCGCGGCGCGCATATGCTGGCGGCAATTTTAGGAGGAAATCATGCAAATCGAATTGGGTCTTGATACTTTTGGTGATGTCACTGTCGATGAAAACGGGGCAGAACTGCCCATGGATGCTGTGCTGCGCAATGTGGTGGCAGAGGCGGTTTTGGCCGATCAAACTGGCGCAAGTTTTATCGGCCTGGGCGAACATCACCGCCCCGATTTTGCCATTTCCTCGCCCGAAGTGATTTTGGGTGTGATTGCGGGGCAGACCAAAACCATCAAATTGGGCACAGCGGTGACGGTGCTGTCCTCGGATGATCCCATCCGCGTGTTTCAGCGGTTCTCGACATTGAACGCCCTGTCGAACGGGCGTGCCGAAGTGATCTTGGGGCGCGGTTCCTTTACAGAAAGCTATCCGCTATTTGGCTATGATCTTTCCACATACGAGGTTTTGTTCGAAGAGAAGCTAGATCTTTTCGCCAAGGTTTTGCGTCATGACACCGTCACTTGGTCTGGCCAAACGCGGTTGCCGCTGGTCAATCAGAAAGTTTATCCGCCCCTTGGCCCGCAAGGAATGACGGCATGGGTTGGGGTGGGTGGCAGCCCTGAATCTGTGGTGCGTGTGGTGCGGCAAGATTTGCAATTGATGTTGGCGATCATCGGCGGTGATCCGCGCCGTTTTGCCCCTTATATCGACCTATACCACCGCGCTTGTGCGCAAATGGAGCGCCCCTTGCGCCCGATTGGCATCCACTCTCCCGGATTTGTGGCCCATACCGACGAGGCGGCGATGGAAACCTTGTGGCCCCATTATCAAACAATGTTTGGCCGTATCGGCGCCGAACGCGGCTGGCCGCCCACAACAAAAGAACGCTTTCTAGAGGAGGTGAAACACGGATCGCTCTATGTGGGCAGCCCCGAAACAGTGGCGCAAAAAATTGCCAGCGCGGTGCGCGATTTGGGCGTCCAGCGTTTTGATTTGAAATATTCAACCGGCCCCATTCCGCATGCTGATTTGATGCGCTGCATCGAATTATATGGCACCCGCGTCATTCCCCGTGTGCGGGCCTTATTGGCCCAAGACAGCGCGCCCGCTCGGCGGCCCTAAAGCGTCATCCGCGCCTATTGCGCCGACGGCACTTGCCAGCAATTCATTAAAATTCGCCGCAAATGGTGCAGCTTTTGCGCAAGGTCAGCGGTTTTTCTTAACTTTTGTAAACTTTTCACCCGCAGGTTGCGGGGGGTGTGGAACGGGCCTGCCGTGCCTTGTCAGGGCCGAATTCTAGATGTTTGCAAGGGTGGGGCATGGATCAAAACATTCGGGTGTTGTGGCAGCAATCCAACGGGGCCGCGATAAAATCGATCTATGTTTTTGGCGAGCGTAATTCAGGCACGAATTACCTTGAGCAGTTGATTGCGCGCAATTGCTGCACCCCGCAGACATTGGCCCGCCTGGTTGACCCCGAAAATGCGGGGCGGCTTGGCTGGAAGCACGGCTTTCCCGCGCCGCAACCCGCCTGCGATGATGTTTTGGCCATTGCGATTTATCGCGCGCCGCTGGCATGGCTGCATTCTTTTCACAAATCGCCTTGGCATGCGCCCGATCATTTGCGCAGCCTGAGCTTTTCGCAATTCATCCGCAGCGAATGGTATTCGATCATCAATGACACTTGCTTTGGCTTTGGGCCGGATCATCCGATGTGGGGGCATGAATTGCTCGCGGATCGTGACCCGACCACGGGCGCGCGCTTTGGCAATCCGATGCAGTTGCGCAATGTTAAAAATCGCGGCTTTGCTGCTTTGACGGGGTGTTTTGCCAATACGCTGGGCGTGACCTATGAAACAGTCTATGCCCAACCCGACGCGTTTTTGAATGCGTTGTGCCACACCTATGGGCTGGTGCGTTTTGTGCAATTTGATCCTGTGATCCACCACCGCGGCCAAGCCTCACGCGGGGTATTCCAAGCCCAACCCCTGCCGCAGATTTCGGCGGCGGATTTTGATTTTCTGCGCCGCCAGCTTGACCTTTCCTTTGAGGCAAAGCTTGGCTACGATCTCTTGCGAGACTGCGGATATATCGCTGCATAAGCGGCTTGCATCGGCCCGCGCCTTGGCTTATGTATCGGGCAACAGCAGTGTCGGCGTCCAAACCCGATGCTACCGAACCAAACACGCGGGCCTGTTGGCCCGCTTTTTTATTTATAGGCCCGAATGTCCGACCTGATCGCCAAAACCGCTATGGATCGCCGGCTTGCCGAACTTTTGTCCCCCGTCATCGAGGGGCTGGGGTTTGAGCTGGTGCGCATTCGCCTGATGGGCGGGGCGACGCGCACCTTGCAAATCATGGCAGACCGCCCCGATGGCGGCATCGAAGTGGATGAATGCGGTGCGATATCAACAGCCGTTTCCGCCGTGATGGATGTGGAAGACCCAATCGAAGAAAACTATGTGCTTGAAGTGTCCTCTCCTGGCATCGACCGACCTTTGACGCGGCTGAAAGATTTTGACATGTGGAAAGGCTGGGAAGCGCGGCTTGAAACCAGCGAGTTGATCGATGGCCGCCGCCGATTCAAAGGCATGCTCGCGGGTGTTGAAGGCGAGGAAGTGCTGATCGAAATCGAGGAAGGCCAAGAAACTTTGACCATCGGGTTGCAGTTTGACTGGCTGTCCGACGCCAAGCTGATCTTGACCGATGATTTGATCGCCGAAATGCTGCGGCAGAAAAAAGTCAGCGGCCAAGCCAGTGACAGCGAAATTGACGAAAGCCAATTTGACGAAATTGAAAACGATGACGCGGGCGAAAGTGACGCCCCAGACACCAAACATTAGCGGGAGAAGACCCATGGCGATTACCTCTGCCAACCAGCTTGAACTGTTGCAAACCGCCGAAGCGGTGGCGCGCGAAAAGATGATCGACCCTGATCTGGTGATTGCGGCGATGGAAGACAGCTTGGCCCGCGCGGCCAAATCGCGCTATGGTGCGGAAATGGACATTCGCGTGGCGATTGACCGCAAAACGGGCCGGGCGACATTTACCCGCGTGCGCACTGTTGTCGAAGATGATGCGGTGGAAAATCACCACGCACAATTGACGGTCAAACAGGCCAAAGACCATCTGAAAGACCCTGCGATTGGCGATGAAATCACCGACGAAGTGCCGCCCGTTGAACTGGGCAGGATTGCCGCGCAATCGGCCAAGCAAGTGATCTTGCAAAAGGTGCGCGAAGCCGAGCGTGACCGCCAATTCGAAGAATTCAAAGACCGCAAAGGCACGATCATCAACGGCCAAGTCAAGCGCGAGGAATACGGCAATATCATCGTCGATATCGGGCGCGGCGAGGCGATTTTGCGCCGCAACGAAAAGATTGGCCGCGAAAGCTATCGCCCCAATGATCGTATCCGCTGCTACATCAAAGATGTGCGCCGCGAAGCGCGCGGGCCGCAAGTGTTTTTGTCGCGCACCGACCCGCAATTCATGGCCGAATTGTTCAAAATGGAAGTGCCCGAGATTTACGATGGGATCATCGAAATTAAGGCCGTGGCCCGCGACCCGGGTTCACGCGCGAAAATTGCCGTCATCAGCCATGACAATTCCATCGACCCCGTGGGCGCTTGCGTGGGGATGCGCGGTTCGCGCGTGCAGGCCGTTGTGGGTGAATTGCAGGGCGAGAAAATCGACATCATTCCGTGGAACAGCGATCAGGCCACCTTTCTTGTGAATGCGCTGCAACCTGCCGAAGTGGCAAAAGTGGTGATCGACGAAGAGGCTGGCAAAATCGAAGTTGTCGTGCCCGACGAGCAGCTATCGCTGGCCATCGGCCGGCGCGGCCAAAATGTGCGCCTTGCCAGCCAATTGACGGGGCTGGATATTGATATCGTCACCGAATCAGACGAATCCGCCCGCCGCCAAGCCGAATTTGCCGAGCGCACCCAGTTGTTTATGGATTCCTTGGACGTTGACGAGATGATGGCGCAGCTTTTGGTGGCCGAAGGCTTTACCAATCTGGAAGAAGTCGCCTATGTCGAACTGGACGAATTGGTCTCTATCGACGGGTTTGATGATGACACCGCCGGCGAATTGCAGGCGCGCGCGCGCGATTACCTTGAAGCGGCCAACAAAAAGGCGATGGAGGCCGCGTTGGCCATGGGCGTGGAAGAAAGTTTGATTAATTTCGAAGGCTTGACCCCGCAAATGCTAGAGGCCTTGGCCAAAGATGGAATCAAAACACTAGAAGACTTTGCCACAGTGGCCGATTGGGAATTGGCGGGCGGCTGGACAACCGTCAAGGGACAGCGCGTCAAGGATGAGGGCGTGTTGGAAAAATTTGACGTGTCCCTAGAAGAGGCGCAAAGCTTGATCATGACCGCGCGTGTTATGTTGGGCTGGGTTGACCCGACCGAATTGGAAACCACCCAAGAAGAGGAGGCCGAGGTCTGATTTCAGACCTCGGAGCATAGCGCCCGTGACACGCGGTGGCCGCCACATCGATCAAGACGACCCCGAACGCAAATGTATCGTTTCGGGAGAGGTTCAGCCAAAGGCGGGATTGATCCGCTTTTGTCTGGGGCCAGATGGTATGGTTGTGCCGGATATCTTGGCCCGCTTGCCCGGGCGGGGATTTTACATCGCCGCCGACCGCGCCATGATCGACAAGGCGGCAGCAAAGGGGCTGTTCGCGCGCGCGGCGCGCCAGCCTGTTAAATCGCCTGAGAATTTGGCCGATTTGGTCGAATCGCTGCTTTTGCGCCGTGTGATTGAATTGATTAGCCTTGCCCGCAAGGCCTCTGGCGCAGTGATGGGCTATGAAAAGGTGAAAGAATGGCTTGCCTCTGGCAAGGCCGTCATGTTGATTCAGGCCTCTGACGGTTCTGAGAGGGGAAAAACGAAACTTCGCGCGCCCGAAGGCGAGGGGCGCTTTATTGGTTTTCTGACAGCACAGGAATTGGGTTTGGCTTTTGGCCGCGAACGTGCGATACACGCCGCGCTTGCCGCTGGCGGACTTACATCTCGTGTAGTAGAGGACGCAGCAAGGCTATCGGGATTGCGTCTGGCAATCTTGGGGCAAAATGGCGCGATGGTCGCCGAAAAGGATACGAAAGACGCATGACCGATTCTGACGGCAAAAAACCCCTAGGCTTGGGTGGCGCTCCACGTTCTGGACAGGTGAAGCAAAGCTTTAGCCATGGCCGAACCAAAAGCGTGGTGGTGGAAACCAAACGTAAACGCGTGGTCGTCCCAACGGCGCCCGGCAAGCCTGCGGCGGCAACATCCGCAGCGGGAGCAAATCCCAATTTGGGCGATCCTTCAAAACGCCCAGCAGGCATTTCTGATGCCGAAATGGAACGCCGCCTCGCCGCCCTAAAGGTGGCCAAGGCCCGCGAAGCCGAAGATACGGCGCGCCGCGTTGTCGAAGATCGCGCCCGCGACGAAGAACGGGCGCGCAAACGCGAAGAGGCCGAAGCCAAAGAAATTGAAGATCGCGAACGCGCCTTGGCCTTGCGGGCCAAAGCCGAAGCCGAAGCGCGTGCCAAGGCCGAAGCTGAAGCCGAAGCCATCGCGCGCGCCGCTGCCCGCAAGGCCGATGTTTTGGGCACAACGCGCCGCCAGCCGCCGGCTGCGGAAAAACCCGCCGAACGCAGCGCGCCGCGCGGAAATGCCCCTGCCCCTGCCGTGGACGATCCGATTGCCCGCGCACCGATGGGGGCCAAGCCCGGCCTTGCCGCCCCGCGCAAAACCGACCGCGAACGCGAAGAACGCGAACGCAACGCAAAGTCAAAGGGCGATGAAGGTCGCCGTTCAGGCAAGCTATCGCTGAATGACGCGCTCGCGGGCGAGGGGGGGCGCACCCGCAGCCTTGCCGCCATCAAGCGCAAACAGGAAAAAGCCCGCCAAAAAGCGTTGGGCTATGACAAGCCAGAAAAACAGTTCCGCGATGTGCAACTGCCTGAAACCATCGTCGTATCGGAATTGGCCAATCGTATGGCGGAACGGGCGGCGGATGTCGTCAAAAGCCTGATGAAAATGGGCATGATGGTGACAATGAACCAAGCCATCGATGCCGATACCGCCGAGCTGGTCATCGAAGAATTTGGCCACAAAGCGGTGCGCGTGTCGGATTCGGATGTCGAACAGGCGATTGAATCGGTGCAAGACGCGCCCGAAGATTTGGTCACCCGTCCGCCCATCATCACGATCATGGGCCACGTTGACCACGGCAAAACATCTTTGCTGGATGCGCTGCGCAAAGCCAATGTCGTGGCGGGCGAAGCGGGCGGGATCACCCAGCATATCGGGGCCTATCAGGTGAAAACCGACAGCGGGGCAAAACTGACTTTTCTAGATACACCCGGTCACGCGGCCTTTACCTCGATGCGCGCGCGCGGGGCCAATGTAACAGATATCGTGGTGTTGGTTGTGGCGGCGGATGATGCCGTCATGCCGCAAACCGTCGAGGCGATTGCCCATGCCAAGGCCGCAAAAGTGCCGATGATTGTTGCCATCAACAAAGTGGACAAACACGGCGCAGACCCTACCAAAGTGCGCACCGATTTGCTGCAACATGAAATAGTTGTCGAAGCCATGTCCGGCGATGTCCAAGATGTCGAGGTTTCCGCGAAAACGGGGCAG
This sequence comes from Cypionkella sp., assembly GCA_964202345.1. Taxonomy (GTDB): domain Bacteria; phylum Pseudomonadota; class Alphaproteobacteria; order Rhodobacterales; family Rhodobacteraceae; genus Cypionkella. The sequence continues at coordinate 1,164 of CAXNIF010000040.1, read as the reverse complement.
GGGCTGGATAATCTGCTTGAGGCGATTGCCCTTCAGGCCGAAATCTTGGAACTGCGGGCAAACCCTTCGCGTGCGGCCTCTGGTGCGGTGATCGAGGCCAAGCTGGACGTGGGCCGTGGCCCGATCGCAACTGTTTTGGTGCGCACAGGCACCTTGCGCAAAGGCGATATCTTTGTGGTTGGTCAGCAATGGGGCAAGGTGCGCGCGCTGGTCAATGACAAGGGCGAGCGCGTGGATGAGGCGGGCCCTTCGGTGCCTGTCGAAGTGCTGGGCCTGTCGGGCACGCCTTCCGCTGGGGACACGTTGGATGTCGTCTCCTCCGAGGCGCAGGCGCGCGAAATCGCCGCCTACCGCGAGAAAACCGCTAAAGACAAACGCGCCGCTGCAGGCGCTGCCACCACGCTTGAGCAGCTTATGGCCAAGGCCAAGGCAGACCAATCGGTGGCCGAACTGCCAGTTCTGGTCAAAGCGGATGTGCAAGGCTCTGCCGAAGCCATCGTGCAAGCCTTGGAAAAAGTTGGCAATGATGAGGTGCGGGTGCGCGTTCTGTCTTATGGCGTGGGCGCGATCACCGATACCGATGTCGGTCTGGCCGAAGCGTCCAACTGCCCGATCATCGGTTTCAATGTGCGTGCCAATGCATCGGCCCGCAATTCGGCGCATCAAAAGGGCGTCGAAATCCGTTACTATTCGATCATCTATGATCTGGTTGATGACATTAAGGCCGCGGCCTCTGGCCTGCTTAAGGCCGAAGTGCGCGAAACCTTTATTGGCTATGCCCAAATCAAAGAGGTGTTCAAGGTGACGGGTGTGGGCAATGTGGCGGGCTGTATTGTCACCGAAGGCATCGCGCGCCGCTCGGCAGGTGTGCGCCTGTTGCGCGACGAAGTTGTGATCCACGAAGGCACGCTCAAGACCTTGAAGCGCTATAAGGACGAGGTCAAAGAGGTGCAATCTGGCCAAGAATGCGGCATGGCATTTGAACGCTACGAAGACATTCGCCAAGGCGATGTGATCGAAATCTTTGAACGCGAAGAAATCCAGCGTAGCCTTGCCTAGGGCCTTTATCCTAGAGGGCAGAAAAAAGGGCCGGCGGCAGCGCTGGCCCTTTTTTTGGGTGATTTTGAAGCCTAATTTGCGCTGGGCGCCGCAGTGACGGGCTTG
>CAXNIF010000039.1:0-9243 GCA_964202345.1 Cypionkella sp. | reverse complement strand
CTATGGGGATTGAACGACATGACAGCGACCGCCCCTGCATAATCGCGCAAAGCGGCGGCCACCGCGCCTTCGAGCTGGCCATCACTGACGCCCATCTGGCCAGTTTGATCCTTGATTTCGATCAGCAAAGGCACCTGGCCCGCCACAAGGCGCAAGACCTCGGCCAAAGTTGGAATGACATCTTGCCCGCCCGTCAGCGGGATTGTTCCCAATTCGGCGGCGGTTTTCTTGGCAATCGGGCCCGTTTCAGCGGTTAATCGTTCCAGCGTCTCGTCGTGAAACACCATCGCCGCCCCATCGCGCGACAGTTGCACGTCAATTTCAATGGCATAGCCCGCCTTAATCGCTGCTGTGATCGCGGCGGGCGAATTTTCGATACGGCCTTGGGCGCGATCATGCAGCGCGCGGTGCGCGATGGGCTGGCGCAAAAAGCTGGGATGCAGCGGCGCAAGCATTTACGACAGCTGGAAAATAGCGTCGATTTCAACGGCCACGCCCAAGGGCAGGCTGGGGGCCGATACGGCGGCGCGGGCGTGTTTGCCCGCATCCCCCATCACGGCCACCAACAAATCAGAGGCGCCGTTAATCACCCGGGGCTGGTCGGTAAATTCGGGTGTCGAATTGACAAAACCGCCCAGTTTGACCGCCCGCACAACCCGCGCCCAATCGCCATTTACGGCAGACTTGAGCTGCGCCAAAATAGAAATCGCGCAGGCGCGGGCGGCCCCCGCCCCCGCCTCGACATCCATATCCGCACCCAAGCGCCCCTTGATCAGCCCCTGCGCATCTTGGCTGATCTGCCCCGAGATATGCACAAATTGCCCTGCCACCACAAAGGGCACATAATTGGCCGCGGGAGGCGGCGCGGCGGGGAGGGTGATCCCCAATTCTGCAAGCCGCGTGTCGAAGGGGTGGGGCATGACTTGGTCCTTAGGTTTCGCGAAAGGCGGTGCGGAAGTAATCGGTGAATGGTTTCAGAAAATAGGTCATCGGGCTGCGTGCGCCTGTCGCAATAAAGGCCTGAACGGGCATGCCTGGCAAGAGGGTTTGATCGGTCAATTTTTGCCATTCAGATGCTTGCATGGCAATTTCGACGCGGTAAAACGTCAAATTGGTCGCATTGTCTACCATGGCATCGGCCGAAAGGCTGGTGACCACGCCCGCAATCTCGGGGGTTGCGCTGCTGGGCAATGATGGAAATATCAGCCGAACATCTTGACCCGAATGCACTTGATCCACATGGATCGGATCGACACGGGCCGAAATGACCAAGGGGCGGTCTTGCGGAACGATATACAGCACGGGGTCTGCTGGCCGCAATACAGATTGCGGGCTGGTCACCGCAAGGCCCAGAACAAGTCCCGCGACTGGGGCGCGGATGTCGAGGCGCGCGATACGCTCGCGCAAGGCGGCGCGGCGTTCGACCAATTCCAACTCGGTTTGGCCAATGTCGCGCAATTGGATGCTGGCTTCTTCGCGGCGCAAAGCGGCAAGGCGCAAGATTTCCAGATCAATTTCGGTGGCGCGGCCTTCGTTTTGGGCGCGCACCGATGTCAACTCGCCCGCAGAGCCTTGCAATTGCGCCGCCTCTCGCTCTAGCGCAGACACACGGCTGCCTTGGGCTAACCCTTTTGAGAGCAGGGTTTTTTGATCTTTCATCTCTTGCGTGATCAAATCGATTTGCGTTTGCAGCGCAGCGATTTGTGCATCGACACCTTCGGTTTGGGCGGCGATTTGGCCTGCGCGTTTTTCCAATTGTTGGGTTTGCTTTTCAAACGTGTCACGGCGCGAAAAGAACAGCTTTCGTTGCCCTTCCAGCAATTCTAACACTTCGGGTTGCGCGGCGGCGGCTTGCACCAGTTCGATGGGAAAGATCGGAGAGCTGGCGTCATCGCGTTCGGCCTCTAGCCGCGCGCGCCGCGCCATAGCCTCGAAAAGGCGGCCTTCGATGATGGCCAATTCGCTTTTTACCTGTGCGCCGTCCAGACGGATCAGAACATCGCCTTGCTTCACCTCTGCGGCTTCGCTCACCAGAATTTCGGCCACAACACCGCCATCGGGATGTTGGACAATCTGGCGGTTGTTTTCCACTTCGATTTGGCCGACGGCAATGACAGCGCCTGAAATACGGGTCAATGTTGACCAGCCCCCAAAGCCCAGCACAATCAGCGCCAAGGTGGCAAATCCAAGCCGCAGCGGCCGCGCGGCAGACCAGCGTTCTTCTTGCATCAGCTTACCCCCCCGGGGCCGGCAGTGCGCACAATATCGGTGTGATTTTTCACCATTTCGCGCAGCACTTGATCGCGCGGGCCAAAGGCACGGCGCGCGCCATCCTCAAGCACCAACAGCAGATCGCATTCTTGAATGGCCGCGGGCCGATGCGCCATGATCAGCACAGCGCCGCCAGCATCTTTGGTCGCCCGAATGGCGATATTCAGTGCCATCGTGCCTTCGTTATCTAAATTAGAGTTTGGCTCGTCCAAGACCAAAATCACCGGATTGCCATAAAGCGCCCGCGCCAGACCGATCCGTTGAATTTGCCCCCCCGAAAGGCGGCCGCCCAAAGCCGACACTTTGGTATCATAGCCTTCGGGCAGGCCCACAATCATTTCATGCGCCGCGGCGCGTTTGGCGGCAGATACGATCATTTCCGGGTCGGGATTGGGTTTCAAGCGCGCGATATTTTCGGCAATTGTGCCTTCAAAAAGGCCGACGCGCTGGGGCAAATATCCGAAATAACTTCCCAAAATATCGGTCTCGTATTGCTCAAGACTGGCCCCATCCAGGCGCACTTTGCCGCCCGCAGGTCGCCAAACGCCGATCAGCGCCCGCGCCAAGGTGGATTTCCCCGCCCCCGAAGGGCCAATCACCCCCAAGGCTTGTCCCGGCGAGAGCGTAAAGTTCACCATCCTCAGGACGGCTTGGCTTTCGCCTGGGGGGATCACGGTCAGGTTCACCGCCTCGATTTGCGCTTTTGGACGCGGAAGATCCATCGGGCGCGGCGGGGCAGGGCATTGGGTCAATAGGCCAGAGAGACGCTCATGTGCCTCGATGGCCCTTGTGACAATGGCCCATTGTCCCACTGCCATTTCAATCGGCTGCAGAGCGCGCCCCATCAGAATAGAGGCGGCAATCATGGCGCCGCCAGTGATATCGCCTTGCAGCACGAACCATGCGCCAAGACCCAAGATCGCCGATTGCAAAAACAGGCGAAACGTTTTGGAAATCGCGGAAAACTTGCCCGATAAATCACCAACATCGACGCTTTCGCCCAAGGCTTCGCCGCGCGCCTTTTGCCAGCGATCAAACGCCGCCCCCGTCATGCCCAAGGCGCGCACGGGTTCAGCCTCTAGTTTGATCAGGTCCGACATGCGTTCGGCCTGCATTGTTAATCCGTTGACCCGTGCCAAAGGTTTGGCAGTCATGCGTTGGTTTAACACCGTCACCGTCACCAAAACCATGCCGCCAACCAAGGCAAGCAAGCCCAAGGCAGGATGAAATACGGAAATGGCAAGAATAAACAGCGGCGTCCAAGGAATATCGAATATTGCGATTAAAACCGGCGATGCCCAAAGCCGCTGAATGGCCTCAAGATCGCGCTGCGCGGCCTGCGCGGCCTGATCGCCGGGGTTTGCAGTCAGGCGCTGCATGGCTGCAGAAAACACCCGCCGATCCAGACGATCTTGCACCCTTGCCCCAACGCGGGCCAAAACGCGCGCGCGGACATATTCCAAGATGCCCATGCCCAAAAACAATGCGGCGATCAGCCCCGTCAGGGCAATCAACGTGGCTTCGGATTGGCTGCCCAAGACGCGATCATAGACCTGCATCATATAAAGTGGCCCCGTCAGCTGTAAGAGGTTCACCACGACAGAAAACGCAAAGGTTGCCCAGAGCAGCGGTGATTGACCGCTTTGCGCAAAAAGCAGCTCGTCACGGCCGCGTTTGTGTTCAGGATTAATCAAAATGTTACTCCGAAGGGGAAATGACTGCATCGCTATATAATCTGACCTTCATATCGCATCAGTTCTGCAAATTCTATGGGGTAGTTGCAGTTGATGGTCGCGTCACAACAGGTTAAGGTGCATTTCGGTACGTTCCGCGTGCAAAAAGCACGTTTTCAGCAAGTAGGTTGGCCCGTTATGACGCTCGTTCCCGCGATAGTATCGCAATCCCCTCGCGCATTTCGCGTCTTTTTGGTGCTGACGGCGGTATTTGTCGGCGCGTCGGGCTGTGCGCCGCCGCAAAATGCGCCAATCAATGATCCAGACGAGGCGTTCAATCGGCAGATTCATGATTTTAACAAAGGCGTTGACAGCTATGTTTTGCGCCCCGTTGCCACGGCCTTGGTGCCGCCCGGCGGCGGGCCTATATCGCAAGGTGTGGTGAATTTCGCCAGCAATCTGTCAGCGCCGGGGGATGTTTTGAACAATATTTTGCAAATCCGTCTGGGCCGCGCTGTGGAAAACACGCTGCGATTTGCAATCAATTCGACAATTGGCTTTGCTGGCTTGTTTGATGTTGCCCAAAAAATGGGCGTCTCGGGTCGCGATACCGATTTTGGTGAGACCTTGCATGTTTGGGGATTTGCCGAAGGCCGGTATCTGGATGCGCCACTTGTTGGGCCCACAACTTCGCGTGATTTAACGGGGAAAATTGTGGATATCGCCATCAATCCGCTGCAAATCTGGCTTCCAGCCCCAGATCGATCCATCGGCACCGTGGCGGGGGCGGCGGCAGGTGTTGTCAATCGTGGGCGCTATGTTTCGACGGTCGATTCAATTTTATATCAAAGTGCGGATAGCTATGCGCAGTCGCGCATCCTATATCTGCAAAATAGGCGCTTCAAACTGGGGCAATCCACGGGCGAAGACGCGATGATCGACCCTTATGAGGATCTTTATGCAGAGTAATTCAACCCTAACCCGTCGCCGGTTTGCCGCAGGTTTTGCTATGGGTTCGGTGGCGCTGGCCTTGCCTATGCCCGCCGTTGCGCTGACAGCAGAGCAATCCCAGCAGCTGATCGACAAAGTTGTGGCCGATATCAACAGCGTCATCAATTCGGGCAAAGAACTGGGCGGCATGATTGCCGATTTTGAACGTATATTTGCCCGCTATGCCGATGTGCCGACGATCGCGCGCTCGGTGTTGGGGGTGGCGGCGCGCACGGCCTCGCCGGGCGAGTTGGCGACCTTCACCAAGGCATTTCAAAGCTATATCAGCGCCCGTTACGGGCGGCGGTTTCGCGAATTCATCGGCGGCACCATCATCGTCACTGACGCGCGGCCGATCAAAAGTTATTTCGAAGTGATCAGCCAAGCCAAACTTGTGGGCCAAGCGCCTTTTGATCTGCGCTGGCATGTGTCGGACAAAAGCGGCAAGAGCATGTTCTTTAATATTATCATCGAAGGCATAAATATGTTGGCAGCCGAGCGCACCGAAATCGGCGCGCTATTGGATCAAAACAAAGGTGATATTGGCGCGCTAAGCGCGCAGCTCAAGACGTTGTAGGAAAAGCATCAAGGCCAGCACGCACTGGCTGTGACCATAGCCTTGGGGAGGGCAAGTTATGTCTCTAATGTTGTTGGCGGCATTGCCGTTTTTAACGGCCTTGCTGGTGAGCGTTCTGGCGCGCTTTGGCAAAGATGTGATTGCCCTAGCGGCGGCGGCGGGCACCTTGATTGCCTTGATTGCCCTCTTTGGCCATTTGCCGCAAATCAGCGCAGGTCAAGCGGTTATATCACAGATGGCGTGGCTTCCAACGGCAGGGCTAAATGCCAATTTTATGCTGGATGGCCTTGGCTTTTTGTTTGCGCTCTTGATCCTTGGGATCGGGTTTTTGATCATCGTTTATGCACGGTTTTATCTGAGCAAAGATGATCCTTTCCCGCGCTTTTTTGTCTTTTTGCTGCTGTTCCAAGGCGCGATGCTGGGCATTGTCTTGTCGGACAATATTTTGCTTTTGCTGTTGTTTTGGGAAATGACCTCGTTGACGTCATTTTTGCTGATTGGCTATTGGCAGCGGGTACCAGAGGCCAGGGCGGGCGCGCGGATGGCCTTGGCGATTACGGGGGCGGGCGGTCTTGCGATGTTTGCTGGCCTGTTGCTGTTAGGGCAGATCGCCGGCAGTTTTGATTTGTCGGTGATTTTGACCAAGGCCGATATCATTCAGGCCAGCCCGCTTTACGCCCCTGCCTTGGTGCTGATCGTGTTGGGGGCCTTTACAAAATCGGCGCAGATGCCGTTTCATTTCTGGCTACCTCATGCCATGGCCGCGCCCACACCCGTGTCGGCCTATTTGCATTCGGCGACAATGGTCAAGGCGGGGCTATTCTTGCTTGCGCGGCTTTGGCCCGTGCTCGCGGGGAGCGATTTGTGGTTCTATATCGTGGCCACGGGCGGTTTGCTGACGATGGTTTTTGGGGCAAAAGTGGCGATCTTCAAAGATGACCTAAAGGCAATTCTGGCCTATTCTACCGTCAGCCATCTGGGGCTGATTACCTTTTTGCTTGGGCTGGGCACCAAGGCGGGGGCCGTGGCAGCCGTGTTTCACATCATGGCCCATGCCACGTTCAAAGCGCCTTTGTTTATGGTCGCGGGTATCGTTGATCACGAAGCGCATACCCGTGATATCAGCAAGTTAGGCGGATTGCGCCGCGCCATGCCGATCACATTTGCCCTGGGGTTCTTGGCCGCACTGTCGATGGCAGGTGTGCCGCCCTTGAACGGATTTTTGTCCAAAGAAATCGCGCTAGAGGCGGCGGCCCATACCTCCTTTGCGGGGGTCGGCTGGCTGGTGCCGCTGGTGGCGAGTTTGGGCGCCATGTTTTCAGTCGCCTATGCGTTTCGTTTTTTGGGCGGGGTATTTTTGGGGCCGCCGCGCCCCCATTTGGACGGGCTGCATGACCCGAAACCAGGCCTATGGCTGCCCCCTGCCGTTCTGGTTTTGATTGTTGTGGTGATGGGTTTTGTGCCGATGCTGTCCTCGGCCTGGCTGGTCGAGCTGGCGGCAGGGGCCGTGATGCAAAGCGAGGCCTCGGTTAAGATTTACCATTGGCACGGGTTGCAAAGCCCTGCTTTGTGGATGTCTGTTTTTGCCTTTGGCGGCGGCATTGCGCTGCTGGGTGCCTATGCGGGGCTGCGGTCAATCTGGAACGCTGCCCCAAAGCCCGATGGCAAAGCGGCCTTCGAGGCGCTGCTGGCGGGGCTTGCCGCCACGGCACGCATGGTTGCCGCCCGCACCCATGACGGGCAACTAAGCCGTTATATGGCGCTGGCGATTGTCGCGGTTTTGTCGCTGACGCTTTACAGCTCTTGGGGGCATCTGCTGGGCCCGCAAAGCCGCGTGCTGACGCCGCTGACGGGCGCCGTTATGGTGGGCGGCGCGGTGTTGCTGGCGGCGATAGGCGCGGCCACATGGTATCATGCGCAGCGGATTTTGGCCTTGCTGCTGGTGGGCGGCGTTGGCCTGATGATTTCGGCAGGTTTTGCCTATATGTCCGCACCAGATTTGGCCTTGACGCAAATCACCGTCGAAGTGGTCACGGTGATTTTGATGGTGCTTGCATTGAACTTTCTGCCCAAGACGACCCCACTTGAATCGGGTATGATGCAACGCGCGGGGGCTGCGGTGATTGCGCTATCTGCGGGGGTTGGCACAGCGGCGCTGGCCTATGTGCTGATGCTGCGCGATGCGGCCTTTGCCCCCATTTCCGCCTTTCATTTGGAACAATCCAAGCCGGGCGCTGGGGGGACAAATGCTGTCAACACGATCATTGTCGATTTTCGCGGATTTGACACCTATGGCGAGATCATCGTTTTGGGAATCGCCGCGCTGGTGATTGCCGCTGTGGTCGATGCGCTGCTGGACGCGCCGGGGCCAAAAGCGCGGCTGCTGGACATGTTCCCCGTGGCGGGTCGTGCGGGGGATCGCCATCCAATGATGGTGGTCATCGCCACGCGCATTATCCTGCCCATCGGCATGTTGATTGGCGTCTATATCTTTTTGCGGGGCCACAATCAGCCGGGGGGCGGATTTGTGGCGGGGCTGGTCTTTGCCATTGCTATCTTGCTGCAATATATTGCCTCTGGCTATGGGTGGAGCGAGGCGCGGCAAAGGTTCAAATACCACGGCGTTATTGGCGCAGGGGTATTGATCGCCACGGCCACGGGCCTTGGAAGCTGGCTGGCCAGCCGCCCCTTTATGACCACCAATTATGCCTATATTTCTTTGCCCCCAATCGAGACATTCGAAGTGGCAACGGCCGCCTTGTTTGATCTGGGCGTCTTTCTTTGCGTGCTGGGGGCGGTCATGCTGGCGCTGTCGAATTTGGCGCGGCTGGCGCGGGCGGGTGGTCAAGAAGATGCCAAGACCCCCTTTGACATTGTGATGCCAAAAAGAAAGGGGCGCTAAAGAAATGGAGATATTGATCGCCATTGTGATCGGTGCATTGACGGCTGCGGGCACCTATCTCACTTTGCAACGGCGCAGCTTCCCCGTGATTTTGGGCCTGTCGTTGCTGTCCTATGCGGTGAATGTGTTTTTGTTCATCTCGGGCCGTGTTGCGATAAATGCGCCGCCGATTATTTCAAAGGGCGCGACCCAATACGCTGATCCTTTGCCGCAAGCCTTGGTGCTGACTGCGATTGTCATTTCCTTTGGGATGACGGCTGTTGTCTTGCTTTTGGCACTGGGCAGCTATTTGCACAGCGGCGATGACATGGCAGATTCGCCAAAGACAAAGGCTATAGAATGATGGCGCATCATATTATCGTTCCGATTATCTTGCCGGCTTTGGTGGCGGGCATCATCCTTCTTTTCGCGCGCAAGAATCTAGCGGTGCAGCGATTGCTGTCGGTGCCGACTTTGGTGGTTTTGCTGGGTCTTGCGATCTATAACCTAATCCAGGCGGGCGCGGGGCCAATGCCCTATTTCTTGGGCAATTGGCCCGCGCCCTTTGGGATCGTTTTGGTTTTGGATTCCTTGGCGGCGATGATGTTGGCGCTGACCGCGATTTTATCGGCCATCGTTCTGATCTATGTGATCGCCACGCAATGGGACAAGCGGGGGCGCAATTTTCATGCGTTGTTCTTGTTCCAACTTATGGGGTTGAATGGCGCGTTTCTGACCGCTGATGCCTTTAACTTGTTTGTGTTTTTTGAAGTGTTGTTGATCGCATCTTATGGGCTGATGGTGCATGCCGGCGGCGGCGATAGGCTGCGGGCGGGCGTGCAATATGTCGC